>NZ_SZWZ01000029.1:0-246303 GCF_005281025.1 Citrobacter sp. wls714
TCTGTTAAACCCGTGGCGATTCACTTCGCGGCAATCCATTAAATAGTTTTCGGCAATAAACTTCGCGCGTAGAGGATCGCCCGGCATAATCACAGTTGGCGCAAAATCACCCGGTTTAGCATTAATATGTGCAGTCATAACAATTCCTGAATTATGGGTATTGAAGATATGCAGGGATTGTAACCAGACGTTTGCAGGGGATTGAGGACAAAAGTCCTGCTCAGAGGATCGGCCTCTCATTTCTGAGAGTTAGTGTTGCAGTCTTGTGGCTCAGCGGAAAACCGCGCTCCCGGCACAGTCGCTCGGAGGTATCGCAAAACAAGCCTCTGCGAAAGGTCAAAGTCGAGGTGTCGATCTCGTTTTGCATCAATGTTAAACTCGCACACTTTCTATTAGACCTTTCTTAATTATGATAAAGCTACTTTCACGCTACATTTCCGTAGGGATTGTAAACACGGCATTACATTGGGCGGTGTTCGGCATCATGGTATACATCATGAAAAATGACCAGGCCGTGAGCAACGTGGTGGCGTTTTTGATAGCTGTGACATTTTCATTTTTTGCCAACGCAAAATTTACATTTAGTGCAAAAGCCACCAGCCGGGGGTATGTGCTATTTGTTGGATTTATGGGGCTACTGAGCTTTATCTCTGGTCAGGTATCCGATCACTACAACATTTCCCCTCTCATAACGTTGATAGAGTTCTCCTCTATCAGCCTGGTATGTGGCTTCTTATACTCAAGGTTCATTGTTTTTAGGGATCCGAAATGAAAATTTCTCTGATTGTTCCGGTGTTCAATGAAGAAGATACAATACCTATTTTCTACAACACGGTGCGTAGGCATGAAGAACTAAAAAAATATGATGTCGAAATTGTGTTTATCAACGACGGTAGCAAAGACGCTACAGAATCAATCATTAATGCTCTCGCCGTATCTGATAAGCTCGTCGTCCCCATTTCATTTACACGCAACTTTGGCAAAGAACCAGCAATTTTTGCAGGCCTTGAGCGTTCCTCTGGTGAGGCAGTTATTCCTATCGATGTTGACCTACAGGATCCAATCGACATAATTCCATTGATGGTCGAAAAGTGGCTTGCGGGTGCAGATATTGTGCTGGCAAAGCGTGCAGACCGCTCCACGGATGGAAAACTGAAGCGCAAAACCGCTGAGTGGTTCTATAAATTACACAATAAAATAAGCGATCCGAAGATCGAAGAAAACGTTGGTGACTTTAGACTTATGTCCCGCGATGTAGTTGATAACATCAAACTCATGCCGGAACGTAATCTCTTTATGAAAGGTGTTCTTAGCTGGGTAGGTGGTAGTACTGATGTTGTTGAGTACACACGAGCAGGACGTATTGCTGGTAAATCAAAATTTAATGGCTGGAAATTGTGGAATCTTGCTCTGGAGGGTATTACCAGTTTTTCAACGTTCCCATTGCGAATATGGACCTACATTGGTTTTTTTGTAGCCGCTGTATCCTTCTTGTTCGGTGCATGGATGATTATAGACAAGATTTTTTGGGGAAATCCGGTTGCGGGATATCCATCTATCATTGTTTCAATCCTTTTCCTTGGTGGGATTCAGTTAATTGGTATCGGTGTGCTTGGTGAGTACATAGGTAGAATCTACATCGAAACCAAACAACGACCGCGCTATATAGTTAAAAAACAAGATGAGATTTAAAATGTTCTCTAGATACGATAAAAAAGCATTGTTTATTTACTCAGGATTAGCCCTGTTGTTTATTTACCCCTTAATCCAGGCAGGCATCTATTATAGAGACGACTTAGATAGATCTATAACTGGATATTACGGCTGGCGTGGTTTAGGTCGCCCTTTTGCAGATATTTTAGCAAAATTTTTTTCTGCCAGCGGGCACTATAATCTGGACCTATTTCCTTATACAATGCTCGCATCATGTATTTTCTTAGGCTCATCTGCGCTTGCGCTCAGTAAGCACCTGATTAGATCAGACATTCCGAACGCAAATATGGTTGCTGCACTTTTAATATTCAACCCATTCATTTTGCAAAATATTGCGTACAGATATGATAGTCTCGGAATGTCGATTGCCTTTTTCCTTGCGGTGATTGCATATACCTATAAAAATAAAAAACTGACGATAGAGATTGCGACAAAATTAGTAGCTGGCGTATTATCTTTAACCTTATATCAACCATGTGCCAATATTTTTATTGGTTTGCTTGCAATTGATATGATCATCATTGCAACAAAAAATAATATAAAATTTCAAGAGTCAATAACTTTCTTATTCAAAAGAACGATTTTATTCGTATCGTTTTTTCTTATCTACATGCTTTTCTTCTCGCCAAAAAATAACTCTCGAGCAGAATTGATACATTTAGATCAGGGGGGGTTAGAGCATCTGGCCAAAACATTAACTGCCCTAAAAGAAATGGTTCTTTCTTATCTATACCACCCAGTTTATATTTACTTCGCAATCCCAATACTAATAAGTTGCGTGTTTATGCTCATTGCTTACCGTACTAATATAAAGCAAATAGCATCATTTATTTTGTATGGAGCCATCTCCTTTTTAATATTCATTATTTCACTTATGGGGCCAACATTATTACTTCAGGACGCACCAGTCCTTCCCCGTACTTTAGTCTCGTTTTCAGTTATACTGGTTATAATTGCTATACCGGTTATGCGTTTCGCTCCTCGTTTTAAATACGCGGCACTGATTCCAGTCATTGCCTCGCTTGCTTTTAGTGCTCAACTAAGCAACGCTATGAAGTCACAACAACAATACGAAGATTTTGTTTTTAGCATGATTGCGCAGGACATTGCCACTCATAAAGACATCACATCCATTGGTACTGTAGGTCAATTGAATAAAAATGAAAGAGCAAAATTATTAATAGATAATAAACCACTTATAGGCTATTTCGTTTATCCGGCCACCCAATTCTTAGCATCTTTTCAATTAATTAATAAAGGATTACCTCAAACCAGGCATGGTTATACTGATGTGGCTGAAAGCAAAAACCAACTTGCTAGCATGATTAATAAAGGAATTCAACCCGTATCATCTAATGAATATTATTCATTATTCATCGAGAAAAACGCGGCTATAATCTATTTAGGTAAATTTAACAATTAATTATTAACAGCCCTCACACTTAATGTTGAGGGCTTTATTTTTGAAGAGTCAGAACCAATTATATCCAGCGAAAAAGAAGTTACCTATAGCCCGCCCGGGTTGAAGTGGGGAGTATGATGGTTGCTCGATTATGCCCTTCACTTACCAATTTTAGGCAACGTAACACCACCAACTCTTACAGTGACAGGTTTCGAATTTTCCCTATAAGCAAAAAGGGGTTACCTTTCGGTAACCCCTTTTCATGTTTGGCGGAAGCGTAGAGATTCGAACTCTAGAACCCTTTCGGGTCGCCGGTTTTCAAGACCGGTGCCTTCAACCGCTCGGCCACGCTTCCAATGAGGCGCACTATAAACATCCCGAACGGACCTGTAAAGTACCAATGTGTTCGTTTGCCTGAAAAACAGCCAAAATAGTGTTAATCGACTGAAATAAAAACAAATTGGCCATTTATTCAGCACAAATAGCGGCTACCAGGCTTAATGTTTTTTGATGTACATATCTTTGGTGTAGTAATTTCCGCGGTTATCCGGCGCAAATCCTCCTACCCACGGCTTCACCAGATGCGTGCGAACATAGTGATAAATCGGAATAGCAGGTACATCCTCACCTAACAGATCTTCAGCCTGCTGGTAGTCTTTACCTCGCTCTTCCAGTGAACTTGCTTTCGCTGCCTTATGCATCGCTTCATCAAAGGCAGGGTTACTGTACCCGGTGGTATTCTCACTGTCGCCGGTGCGGAAAATATTGAGGAAACTTGAGGCATCGTCATAGTCGGCTATCCACGCATAGCGCACAACGTCAAAATTACCGGTGTGCATGGTATCCAGCATGGTTTTCCATTCCTGATTTTGCAGCTTCGCCTCAACACCAAGATTTTTCTTCCACATCGACGATGCGGCAATCGCAATACGCTGATGCGTTTCGAAGGTGTTGTAGAGCAGATTTAAGCTCAGTGGATGGTCAGGACCATACCCGGCCTCCGTGAGCAGTTTTTTAGCTTCAGCAATGCGTTTGTCGAGTGGCCACGACGCATACTCTGGCGCATGCAGTTGTACCCCACCGATTTCAGGCTGGCTGATAACCCACGCCGCACGTTGCCCCTGCCCCATCACCTTTTGCGCAATGATGTCTTTATCCAACGCCATATTCAGCGCCCGACGCACGCGCGGGTCATTAAAGGGCGCTCTGGTCGTATTAAACTGATAGTAATAGGTTGAAAGCTGAGGCGAGACATGGAGTTCATCGCCCATGGTCTTTTTCAACTGCGCAAACTGATTGACCGGTACGCTATACACAATGTCAATTTCCCCCGCCTTATAGCGGTTCACGTCAGCAGACTCTGAACTAATGGGCAGGTAAATGACTTTATTAATGACCGTGTGCCGATCGTCCCAGTAATGCGGGTTACGCTCGGCAACGATGCGCTCATTGACCACCCACTGCGATAATTTGTACGCCCCGCTGCTGACAAAGTGCTCCGGGCGGGTCCACTTATCGCCAAAACGGCCAATCAGCACTTTATCGAGCGGGACCAACGACGGGTGCGCCAGCATCGCCAGAAATGCCGCCGTCGGTTGCGTTAAGGTAATTTCCAGCGTGGCATCATCCAGGGCCTTGACCCCCAGCGTGGCGGGATCTTTGTTACCCTGAGCAATATCGACCGCGTTCACCACGTGCATATTGCCCAGATACGAGGCATATGGTGAAGCCGTTTGCGGTGAGACCAGCCGCTGCCAGCTCCAGACGACATCCTGTGCGGTGATAGCCGATCCATCTGACCAGGTTATGCCCGGACGTAAATGAAAGGTCCAGACGGTGTTACCTTTATTCTCCCAGGAGGCGGCAAGACGGGGTTCAATAGACCCATCCGGCTTAACTGCCACCAGGCCGTCGAACATATCGCTGATTAAATTAAACTCCACGTTGCTTTCGACTTTATGCGGATCCAACGACGCTGGCTCGCTACCGTTGTTTCTCACCAGCTCCTGTTTTTCTGCAAGTACTGTTCCTGCCGGAACATTTGCCGCCCTCGTAGCGCCGTTTACCGACATCAAACAGGCAGCCAGCAACGCAAATGTAAATACCTTCGATTTATCTTGAGTCATTCCCTTTACCTTATTGCTCTGTTTATGATGACACCACTGTCACTGTCAGAGAGAAACGGGAATAAGGCAATATTTTTCAGTTACCTGGCTGATATCTGACAGGCATTTTTGCACATACAGTGCTAACATCTGATTCGGGAGCTTTTGCTGAAATAATATGCTTAAGCCTGGCGGCTTAAAATGCGTAAAGATGGGTAAAACCGCTGTGTCATTCCCCTTGATTTCATTATCCTTCATCATTAATTACATCTGTCATAAGAGAGTGACTCATGGATCGTATTATTAGTTCTTCACGCGATCGTACATCGCTACTCAGCACACATAAGGTGCTGCGCAACACCTATTTCCTGCTCAGCCTGACGCTGGCGTTTTCGGCGATCACCGCAACGGCGAGTACTGTGCTGATGCTGCCTTCACCGGGACTTATCCTGACGCTGGTGGGTATGTATGGTCTGATGTTCCTGACCTATAAAACGGCGGATAAACCGGTTGGCATTTTGTCAGCGTTCGCCTTTACCGGTTTCCTGGGCTACATTCTGGGGCCAATTCTGAATACCTACCTGTCTGCGGGCATGGGTGATGTTATCGGCATGGCGCTGGGCGGTACAGCACTGGTCTTCTTCAGCTGCTCTGCGTATGTGCTGACCACGCGTAAAGATATGTCCTTCCTCGGCGGTATGCTGATGGCAGGTATCGTGGTTGTGCTGATCGGTATGGTTGCGAATATCTTCCTGCAACTGCCGGCACTGCATCTGGCGATCAGCGCGGTGTTTATTCTGATTTCTTCAGGCGCAATCCTGTTTGAAACCAGCAATATCATCCGTGGCGGTGAAACCAACTACATCCGCGCCACTGTTAGCCTGTACGTTTCGTTGTACAACATCTTCGTCAGCCTGCTGAGCATTCTGGGCTTCGCCAGCCGCGATTAAGCAGCATCACTGATACGAAAAAAGAGAATGCCAATGGCATTCTCTTTTTTTATACCTTATTCACCCCGGCAGATATAGGTAGGATAACGCCGGTCCTGAATCAGCCACACGGCAGGTGAAAGTTCAGAAATCGTCAGGTAGTAGCGAGCGGTCGGCCAGGCAAAGCTTCCCCACTGGGCATCAGGGGTGTTGTCATTGTGTCGACGCCAGGTTTTGGTGTAACTCAATACAATGACGTTGTCATCGTCCCGCCGCTCCCACGTAAAGTCCACATCCCTGTCAATAATCAAATTTTGCCCCCCAGCTCTTGCCGCACCTTTATAGGTGGTCAACCCTGTACCGTCCCGATGAAAATAGAACTGCGCAATGGTATTGACCTTCACTTCACTTGCTTTTCCCTCATTACGCGTAAAGTTAAATTCAGTGCTGCAGGCCAGCACATCGCTTTTGCCGACCGCGCCGCAATAGTAAAACAGCGCCAGTGCACCGCCAACCACGGCACCGCCCAATCCAAAAAGAAGCCTTATTTTCATTTTTCGGCCCCACTTTTATAGCGAATAGTCTTGCACAGGCTGGTTTTACTGACCGGGCAGGCACCGATGAACATTTCATCGGCAGCGGCGAGCGAAAAACGAGCACTGAAATAATAAATATCGTACTCCTCGCGCTCACAAGCCACGTTATTGGCCTCCAGTCGCTCGGCTAATTTCGAGAGCACTAACGGTCGTCCATGATCGTTGATAATCCAGACACTACAACGTGCGATTTTTTCCTCGACCGGCTTTAATTTCGCCGGAACAGTTATCTCCTGCGGGCGGCTAATGTAAATGCCCGCCCCCAACGCTGCGACGATCAATGCCGCTATAATCAACCACCTTTTCAGGTAAGTACGCCGGGGCTGTATGTCTGGTTGCGTGGAAGGGGATTGTGGCTCAGCGGCTTGAATGTTCTCACCAGGCTGAAAAATCACATCGGCATCAAAACGGAATCCATAGCGCGGGACTGTGACGATAAATTCGTATCCCTCGCCCAGAGACTGGAAGCTTTTACGCAGTTCGCTTACCGCTTTATTGAGATTATTTCCGGATGGCGTAAAGCCAAACTCTTCCCATACGCGAGTGATCAATTCCTCCCGGCTCAGGTCGCGTCCTCGGTGTTTAATAAATTCCTGTAAAAGACGAACGGCTGGCGCCGAAAGTGATAATACAGACTCAGGTTGTCCAACAAGACTTATTGCATGTGCTTCAGGATCAAATAACAACGAATTATTGCATATAAAAAACATCTTTTATTCTCGGCTGTAACCGCATGCTTTTTATTCCCTGGTACATCGACATGAAAACCGCCTCCTGATCTGCTTATTTTTTCATCAGAAGGAATTTTCTTCCCATCCTTGGCCGCGGTATTTTCGCTTAACTATACAACCTTAAAGCCAGAAAAGCAGGATAAAAAACTGTATACAGCGAGTTAACTAATACAAATTTTCACAAACCGCTGTTCTGGTTAAAGTTTCCCTGCCCTGAAGCGATACGAAAGCAGACGGTGTCCTGGTGTTAACGCGCCGCCTTTAAACTCAGAGCAGGCAGACTGATTGTGAAACAGAAAAAAAGAGTGAGCATGACAACAGCCTTTTATGTCGCCGCGCTGTCATTGCCATTTTTCTCAGAAATGACAATGGCCAATATGAGCGTGTATCCCATGGAACTGAATGTAGACAGTTCCGGTGCGGCGCAAATTAAGGTGGCGTCAAAAACGGATGATATTCAGTTCATTCGGGTGAGGCAAAAGAAAATTCTTAATCCCGGCACGGCCGAGGAAAAAGAAATTGACGTGGCGGCATGGAAAGAAGATGGCGTGGTGGTTACGCCCGAAAAATTTGCTCTCGCGGCCGGCGCGATGCGCGTAGTTCGGTTGATATCGCTTATGCCTCCGAAAAAAGAGACCACCTGGCGCGTCTATTTTGAAGGGGTAAAACAACCTGACAGCATTATTCCGGGCAAGGCAGAAAGCCCTGCCGCGATGGCGACATTGGGCGTCAACGTGATTTGGGGCGCACTGGTCCATATTGCCCCAGAAGAAAACGTAATTTCACTGTCGTTCGACCCTCGCCGCGGAACGTTAAAAAACAATGGCACGCTGCGTGTACCGCTCAGAGAGATTGGTATTTGTGATGCAAATTCATCGTGTAAATGGATAAAAGAAGACGCGACGATTTATCCGGACACTGAACGTAAATTAAAAACACTCACAATGAGCCATGGCCAGAAATATAAATTCCGCTACTTCAACTGGGTGAATAAAACCGCTGAAGAAGCTGACTTACCCGTCGTGCAATAACACGACATCACTGTAAAACCCACGTAGTTCGTTGAAAGAGCCAAGGTGCTCATTTGTAAATATGGAGATATCAATGCGTAAGTATATTAAACCTCTGATGATTGTTGCTGCGATGGCCTCGTCCTTTAGCGCGCTGGCGATTCAAAAAGATATTACCGTTAACGCCAGCGTTGACTCACAGTTGGATATGACCCAGGCCGATAACACGCCGCTGCCGGCCAGTATCGACATGCAGTACCTGCCTGGCCGTGGTCTGGAAAGCTACCGTCTTAACACCAAGGTGTGGTCTAACTCCGCCACCAGCAACGTCAAAGTGCGCCTCGTTAGTGCGGCAAAACTCACCAACACGGATGGTGACCAGATTGTACCGATGACGGTAATTCTGGGTGATAAAACACTGTCTACCACCGATGCTGAATTTACCGGAACTGAACTGTTCCCTGGCAGCATTGAAAACGGTTCTGCAGTACTGCCGCTGACCATTTCTCAAACCACCAAAGGCATTCTGAAAACCGGTCAGTACAGCGGCGTTGTCAGCCTGATGCTGACGCAGGCGACAACCACGGAAGGCGGTGCGTAACACCACAGTACCTAAGGAATAACGTCAGAGGGTGCCCACCCTCTGACGTCAGGATGATGTCGAGGCTCGGTCATGGCGTTTCACAGAAATACTCTCCTCTTAGTTGCTTTGTTACCCGCATCCATCCAACTCGCCTGCGCAGAGATGGCCGTCCCGGCAGGTTTTGAAGATCTGGCGAAAACGCAGCGCCTGTGGACAGAAGTCAATCTCTATGGCGAGTCGCTTGGCCTTTTTGAAACGGATATCACGCTTGAAACAGTAAGTTTTGTCGCGCCTGAAACCGTGGTCACGGCCATCAAACGGCAGTTTAATGATGATCCTGCCCTCGTCGCCACCGTGTCTGCAGCCCTGGCCGTTCCACTGGCCCGTAACGGCAATCTGGCATGCAGCAGCAATGGCTCCGCAACGGGGTGCGATTACCTTGATACCCAGCGCGCGGCCATTATCTATGATGAAAATAACGCCCGTATTAATCTTTTTTTCGACAAGAAATTTCTGCCTAAACAAACCACTGAAAGCCAGTGGTATCAGCCCACGCAGGACACCGAGAATGCGTTAATCCATCAGCAGAATATCAATTTTGTTGCCGACAGGGATTACCAGTCAGCCACCGTTCAGGGCAATGGCGCGCTGGCACTCACCCAGGACGGCTACTTTAACCTCGACTGGACCTGGATGGGGCAACGTTCGAAGCACCAGCAGCAACAGGAGATAACCGTCAACAATGCCTGGTTTCGTCAGGATATCTGGCGCCAATACTATGTTCAGTTGGGCGAGATGGACACTCGCGATCTGTTCAGCAATGCCGGCGGGAATATCAATCTCAGCCAACTGCCGCTGGGTAAAATTCGCGGCTTGCGCACAGGCTCAACAAGGGCATGGATCAATCCGGTTCAGCAGTCAAAGGGTACGCCTATCACCGTATTGCTTTCTCATGATGCGCGTATTGACGCCCGTCGGGGTAATCAACTGCTGGCCAGTTTTTATCTGAATGCCGGGGCGCAAACCCTGGACACCCGTTCGTTCCCGGACGGAAGCTATACCGTGACGTTGTCCGTCTATGAAAATAACCGGCTGACGCGCACCGAGCAGGTACCGTTTACCCGAACTGGCATTACACCTTTCGATCGCGTCGAGTGGTTCCTGCAAGCAGGCGAAACTGACAATAACGATCAAAACGACGAACGCAGCGCAGTGGCGCAGGCGGGCGTCCGCCTGCCCGTCACTCCGACGCTGGCGCTGACCAGCGGCGCAACAATAAAAAAAAACCAGCGTTTTCTGGAAAATGCGCTCGACTGGAGCCGCGGTTTCAACACCGGCCCGATCGATGGCGTGCTAAGTACCCGCTTTAGCTACCTATACGGCAGCGAAGGTCAACGCGGCAACATTCAGCAAATCAGCTATAACGACGGTTTTTCACTGAGCTTCTATCGCAACGCGTTATCAGCAGAAAACTGCAATACCCGAAGCGCAGGGTTTGACGCCGTGAATGGCTGTTACCGAAGCCTGTCGGTAATGTTCTCCGTCCCTGTCGGCACCTGGTACGCGAGTCTGGGGTATTCAGATAACCGCAACGAAGGACGTTACGTTGCTCGTCGGGAACTCCCGGAGAGCGACGATCGCCACGATGCGGGCTTGCCATGGGAGTCGGTTTATATGACCCGCTCGCGCACGCGGGCCTGGCAGGGCGGCTTAAGTACCGCTTTCAGCGCTCGCGGCCTGAACATCAACAGCAGCATTAACCTTTTCATGCGAAACGATGACTCCCGCGAAGGTAGGGATAAAGGCGGCTACCTGAGCGTAAGCCTGTCAATGGCGCATAACCGTCAGGGCGATGCGACGAGTTATACCTCTCTGGGCGCGACGTGGCAGCACCAGCAGCGTGAAAAAAACCAACTGAGCTACAACATGGCGCACAACTGGTATGCCGATGCACGTGGTGAAAATGAGTATGGACTGAGCGCGTCAGGCATTAACAGCGATTCGCTCAATGCCTCTGCCTATACGCGCCAGGGCGGACGCTATGGCAACGGTAGTCTGACCGTCAGCGACGCCTGGGATCGTCAGGATGGGCGTCATACCCTGAGCAGCAGCGGCAATTACAGCTCAACGTTCGCGCTATCTCGCTCTGGCCTGTGGCTGGGTCGCTGGAGCGACGGGCGTCCTGCTTCAGCCATCGCGGTTAACGTTGCCACGCCGGAAGATTCCCAGGATCCACGCGTCGCTGTGTCGCTGGATAACGGCGGCAGCGCAGATATTCCAGGCAATAGCCGCGCCCTCTTCGCCGTGCCTGGCTATCAGCAGACGACGTTGACGATTAACGAATCGCTGGATGTCTCGCGGGGTGCCGGCAGTGAAATCACACAAGGCTCAGGTAGCAGAACGTTGTTTATGGTGCCAGGCAAACTGCTCCGTCGGCATGTGCAAACCACCGCAAGCTACACATGGCTCGGCCAGTTAACTGACGAACAACATTTGCCGTTTATTGGCGGCGTGCCACTGAACGTAAACGGCTGGAGTGACCTAGGGAACGGCGGGTTTAGCGCCCAAAGCGATGCTTTGCTGCATAACCTCTACCTGGTGCGTCAGCAGCAGTTTTATCAGTGCGCGCTAAACGTGAAAAGTATGCGCGACGTCGTACGTTACGTCGGGTCGATCCCTTGTCGGGAATTAACCTTCTCTGCCCTGCCGGATGCGGTCCAGCAACAGGCACAACTGATGCTCGCCGGACGTAACGTGCCGACTGGCCCGACTGCCATGAACGCAGGCAACCTCACTAAAGGGAAATGATGTGAACAAAAGCCTTATTATTTTACTTTTCCTGCTCCTGTGGGCTGGCCAGGTGCTGGCGGGCGCCCCTGCGGGAAGAAACTCCAGCGTCGGTATAAGCTACGATCGCATGGCACCGCCTGCACGGTTTGATATCTGGCTTCATGAATCAGGCGGCTATGATGCTGCCGATCCGCAAAAGTGGGGACGCAATACCCTGACCTGCTTATCCCGTACCGATACCACCTATGGCGCCTGTATGACTGCCCCGGTGTGGTTCTCGGGGAATCCGGCGGCGCCTTACGCCATCAATTTACGTTTTACGCATACCCTTACCAACAAAACGGTGGATATTAAGGTGTATGGCGATCACTACCTGTTTATCAATAACAAAGTCTTTACCTTTGCCAGTTTTGTCGCGGGGGGGACAACTACTATTGCAGCCTGGAACAGAGAACCCTACTTCGATTTCTATATTGTGAAAAGCGAACTGGATAAGCTCACCCTACCGGGCATCTGGACCGCCACCCTGAAGCAGAACCTGCGTCAATGGGAGAGCGCCGACTGTGGCGGGAACTTCAATGACGTGAATGTCGGATGTCCTGGCTATCTCACCATCGCCAACTGGCAGGCAAATATTCGCATTGAGGTGGTCGACCCGGGTAATCAGCAGATTTATCTGCCCGCGTTTCCACACTCAACGCCTATCGTAAACCTCAACCTCACCAACTTCCCGGGGCGGCCCGGTGGCAGTGAGATCCAGGGGGAAAACACGCTGGATATGTGCTTGTACGACGGAAAAAACAGTACCAGCACCCGCACTTATCTGCGGTTTGAGGACGACGAACTCAACGCTTCAGGCCGTACCGAAGGCGCGTTTTCAATCCGGCGACGTGGCGGAAGTCAGACCGATGCGCGGGATCGCCTCGACTATCAGGTCTTTGTCACCAATCCCATTACTGGCGCAACCGAAACTGTCGCCAACGGTAAAACCGTGGTCTGGCAAGGCACCAACGATCCACAGTATCTGCGTCAGGTCGTGCTGCCCGGCGGGCGCGAGGGCGTACTGTGCGTACCAGCCCCTATTATCCTGAAAACGCCTGCTTTTGCCGCCAGCAGCAAAAATGCCGGGGATTACACCGGTACGCTACGCATTATCTACACGCCCAGTACGTTATAAAGAGGCCGCCGTGAATTACGTCATTCTTGATAATAATCGTTTTTATGCCGAAGGATTGCGCTATGCCCTTCTGCGCCGTAACGCTCCGACTCAGGTCAAGTGCGGCACGGTAAAGTGGCGTCGTTCGCTGCTGGCCTGCGACACCCTCGTTGTACGTTGCCGCTTTTCCGTCGCGAGGACGCATCTGGCGCTGGTCGACATTCTGCTGCAACTGGAGGCCAGACGCTGGGAGGGAACCGTTTATCTGGTGTGCAATGAAAAAGGCTGGGCACTGGCAACGCATTTGCGAAAGCGTTTTACCACGCTGACCTTGCATATCATTGATGACAGACTTGCCGTCGTGGATGCGCCGTATATGTTTGCTAAAGAGCCGCGTCGGGTACGCAGCCTGAACTGTTGCCTGACAGGCATGGAGTTCAATGTTCTCGACAGGCTGGTTAACGGACAATCGGTAAAACATGTTGCACATATGACGCAGATTAGCGAAAAGCAGGTTTCGACGTATAAATGCAACGCGCTGAAGAAGCTTAATGCCAACAATCTGCTACAGCTTCTTCTGTAGGGCAAGGTTTCTCACGCCGCTCCTTATTTGCTAGACTAGGAGCGGTTTTTACTTTATCGACAGAGCACTATGTTCATTTTTGCAGGCCAGGAAATTGAGACCGATAGCGAAGGCTATCTGAAAGATACCACGCTGTGGAACGAGCCGCTGGCGGAGAAAATCGCCGAAAACGAAGGTATCGACCTCTCCCCCGAACACTGGGAAGTGGTGCGTTTCGTACGCGAGTTTTATCTGGAGTTTAATACATCCCCCGCTATCCGCATGCTGGTAAAAGCGATGGCCAACAAGTTTGGCGAAGAGAAAGGCAACAGCCGTTATCTTTACCGTCTGTTCCCAAAAGGTCCGGCCAAGCAGGCGACTAAAATTGCCGGCCTGCCGAAACCGGTCAAATGTATTTAATAGCGGATACTAAATCCCTTTAGCTCGTCGCCAGGGCGGTGTGGTTCACTGAGAACCCGTTCTACCCTGGCGCTGCTCGGCCCTCCGGCTTTTAACCACTTCATTAGCTGTTCCACCCGCTCGCTTTCACCACAGGCGACAACCTCTACGCTGCCGTCATCCATATTTTTAGCGTATCCGGTCAATCCCAGTCGTTGCGCTTCATGTTGCGTGGTGTAGCGAAATCCTACCCCCTGAACCCGACCATAGACCCAGGCGATTATGCAGACTTGTGACATTGCGGTTCTCCTTATCAACATAAATGAAGGAACAGTTACAAGGCCTCAGCGCACCTGCTTCGGCAGGCATCCGTAATGCTGGCGGAATCTTGCGGTAAATCGTGAGCCTGACAGATAGCCACAGCGTAACGCAATTTCGCCAATCGGCAGCGTGGTCGATTGTAGTTGAGAGAGCGCACAGGACATACGCACCTCTTCGACTATCTGCCGGTAACTCTGCGATTCCATCTGTAATCGTCGGCGTAACGTTGAAGTACCGATGGACAAGTGACCAGCAATCTCCTGAGCTGTCCATAGCTTAGCAGGGGATAACATAATTAGTTGCCGCACCTGTTCAGTAAGATTAAACCGTCGCTCGATAAGCAGAGGCCCTGCCACACCATCATGCAGTAGCGCCAGCAATAATCCCATCGCCTGATGCTCCTGCAATTTTGCAGGTAAGTCCTGGCGTACAGCGTCCAGCAGGCTTTCCCACATAAATGCCAGTCCGTTACTCATGGGCGTGCATAGCGACGTCAATTTTGCCGGAGGGAAATCCTTGACCCAGTTATTTTTAAACGTGGTAATGATGCTCGTCGACAGCAACAGCAAATCCGAGCGAAATGCTCCCTGCTCCGGCTGATTAATAATCTCCAGAGGCGTATTCGCCGGGATGATAATCAGCTCACCCGGCCCTGCAACCAGACGATTGTCATCCTGAATAATGACCTTACTTCCCTGCGTAATATGGCAAATAGCAGCAGAAAACAGTTTAACCCGGTGCAGGCGGTGCAGATGGCCGGAACGCACCTCAGCGGTGGTAAGGTTGTTATGGCGAAAATGGACATCCTGCACCAATGTATCCTCTTTATTTTGTTGCGTAAGTGGCGGTTAATTCAGCTTTTGCAATCACGTGCCTGTTCAGCATAAAACCGACCAGCGCACCGCTGGCGTTACTGTCAATTGGCAACGCGTCGGTATTTAACGCCCACACGGTAAACTGATAGCGATGAGGTTTATCGCCCGGTGGTGGACAAGCGCCGCCGAATCCAGCATAACCGAAATCATTGCGTCCCTGAACTGCTCCAGCGGGTAACTTATCCATGCTGGCTCCGCCAGGAAGCGTGTGGACCTGAGCCGGAATATTTACGATGGTCCAGTGCCACCAGCCGCTTCCCGTTGGCGCATCAGGATCAAACAGCGTAATGGCAAAACTTTTGGCATCAGTTGGCGGATTTTGCCAGCTCAGTTGCGGGGAAATATTGTCGCCACTGCAGCCAAACCCTTTAAACACTTGTTTTTGAGTTAATTGCAGGTTAGCGGGTATATCGGCGCTGGTGAGGCGAAATGTCGAGGCGGCAGAGGCATCAAAACTCAACGCGACAATAGCGGCGGCAGCCAGAGAGTAGAGAGCTTTCATTACATTTCCTTTTTCTGATTAAGAAATAGCAATGTAAACGGTGGGTATAAAAGAAACTGTGCCTCTGTGATAACGTTTTGTGCCGAAACGCCCAGCGCCATACGCTGATGATTGACCTCATCATCTGTGCTACTCTACGCGCCATTTTATTTTAATGGTTTCAGGTTGGTACTTTACTCCAGCCCGCGTCACTGTTTGTGAGAGGTTGCTCCGCATGACTGAATCTACAATTCCACATTATCCTCGTTTAGTGTTAGCCAAAGGGCGCGATAAATCATTACTGCGCCGCCATCCGTGGGTATTTTCCGGTGCTGTCGCACGTATGGAAGGCAAAGCCAACCTCGGTGAAACCATCGATATTGTTGACCATCAGGGTAAATGGTTAGCACGCGGCGCGTACTCGCCTGCGTCGCAGATCCGTGCCCGCGTCTGGACATTCGACAAGTCAGAATCCATCGATATTGATTTCTTCACCCGTCGTCTGCAACAGGCGCAAACATGGCGCGACTGGCTGGCGAAAAAAGATGGGCTGGACAGCTATCGTCTGATCGCAGGAGAATCCGATGGTCTGCCGGGCATCACCATTGACCGCTTCGGCAACTTTCTGGTATTGCAACTGCTCAGCGCTGGTGCTGAATATCAACGCGCCGCGCTGATTAGCGCCCTGCAAATTGTGTTCCCGGACTGCGCTATTTATGACCGCAGCGACGTGGCCGTGCGTAAAAAAGAAGGAATGGAGCTGACCCAAGGGCCGGTAACGGGCGAAGTGCCGCCAGCCCTGCTGCCTATCGAAGAGCACGGGATGAAGCTGCTGGTTGATATTCAGCACGGTCACAAAACCGGTTATTACCTCGATCAACGCGACAGCCGTCTGGCCACGCGTCGTTATGTAGAAAATCAACGGGTTCTGAACTGTTTCTCTTATACCGGCGGCTTTGCGGTCTCAGCATTAATGGGCGGATGCCGCCAGGTGGTCAGCGTCGATACTTCTCAGGAAGCGCTCGATATTGCCCGCCAGAACGTGGAACTGAACAAGCTGGATTTGAGCAAAGCTGAATTTGTGCGTGATGACGTATTCAAACTGCTGCGCGCTTACCGCGATCGCGGTGAGAAATTTGATGTCATTGTGATGGATCCACCGAAGTTCGTCGAAAACAAAAGCCAGTTGATGGGGGCCTGCCGCGGCTATAAGGACATCAATATGCTGGCTATTCAGTTGCTCAATCCCGGCGGCGTATTGCTGACCTTCTCCTGCTCCGGACTGATGACCACCGATTTATTTCAGAAAATCATCGCTGATGCCGCAATAGATGCTGGTCGTGATGTACAATTTATAGAGCAGTTCCGTCAGGCCGCCGATCACCCGGTGATCGCTACCTACCCGGAAGGGCTGTATCTGAAAGGGTTTGCCTGTCGCATCATGTAACTTGAAAAGTGGAATATTACCCTTACATAGAGGGTATCTATTTCCCGGGAGGTGACTATGATTGCCAGCAAATTCGGTATCGGCCAGCAGGTCCGCCATTCCCTGTTAGGTTACCTCGGAGTGGTCGTGGATATCGACCCGGAATATTCGCTTGATGAACCGTCAGCCGACGAGCTGGCGGTTAACGACGAACTTCGCGCCGCTCCCTGGTATCACGTGGTGATGGAAGACGATAATGGTCTGCCGGTGCATACGTATCTGGCCGAAGCACAGCTGAGTGGCGAGCTACAGGAAGAACATCCGGAGCAACCGTCGATGGATGAACTGGCGCGAACAATCCGTAAACAGCTTCAGGCTCCGCGTCTGCGTAATTGATGCGAACACAAGCCCGATGGCAATTCGCTTATCGGGTTTATGCTGCTAATCCGGCCAGCAACGCGGGCCGGATTATCGACGTGCCTTAAGGCAACAACACAACCTTACTTCGCCAGTCCCAGGCGCGGGATCTCAATCGCTGGGCAGCGATCCATGACCACCGCCAGCCCCGCGTCACGCGCCAGTACGGCTGCCTGCTCGTTAATCACACCAAGCTGCATCCATAAGGTCTTCGCACCGATGGCGATAGCCTCCTGAGCAACGCCCCACGCCGCTTCTGAATTGCGGAAGACATCCACCATATCCACTTTCTCCGGCACATCCGCCAGCGTCGCGTACCCCTGCTGCCCCAACAGCGTTTTCCCAGCAACTTTTGGCGAAACGGGAATAACGTGATAGCCCTGATCGAGTAAATACTTCATTACCCGATAGCTTGGACGATCGGGTTTATCGCTTGCACCAACCAGTGCAATCGTACGGGTAGATGTCAAAATGCCAGCAATATCGGTCTCTTTCATCGTCTTCCTCCAGGCTGTTTAACAAAGTGTACGACAAACCTGGTCTTGCAACCATTCATCCCATACTGGCGCATGAGAGCTAAACTCAAAAATATGTCTATATGTTAGTAAACATGATCATCGAAAAATTTAGATACATCTGATGCAGATATTTTCTGGACAGGAGAGACCTATGAAAGCCGGCATTGTGACAGCCTTGATTGCTCTGTGTTTGCCGGTAACCGTTTTTGCTACCTCTTTACGTCTGTCGAGTGAAATTGACCTTCTGGTGCTGGACGGAAAAAAAGTCTCCAGCTCATTACTGCGTGGTGCCGACAGTATTGAGCTGGAAAATGGTCGGCACCAGCTTGTATTTCGCGTAGAAAAAACCCTTCGCTTGTCCAGCCACGAAGAACGTCTGTATATTTCCCCTCCGTTGGTTATCAGCTTTGATACTCAGCTCGTCAGCCAGGTTAATTTTCATCTTCCTCGTCTCAACAATGAGCGGGATGCCTCACATTTCGATGATGCACCTCGTGTGGAACTGCTGGATGGGGACGCCATGCCTATCCCCGTTAAGCTGGATATTCTGTCAATCACCTCGACGGCGAAAATCGTGGATTATGAAATGGAAACTGAGCGCTATAACAAAGCGGCTAAACATGCGTCATTGCCACAATTCGCCACCATGATGGCCGACGACAGCTCGCTGCTTTCTGGGGTGTCTGAACTGGATCGGGTGCCGCCTCAGTCGCAAACGCTGACCGAGCAACGATTAAAATTTTGGTTTGAGCAGGCCGACGCCCAAACGCGAAGTAACTTTCTGCAGTGGGCCCAGAAACAGCCTTCTTCATGACATTTATGTTCCCATACGCATTTTTTTTGTCTTTCTCTTGCAGCGTCAAGTGCTTCCAGTACTCTGTAACAAGGTTAACTTGGGAGCTGTACTATGGAATTAACGACTCGCACATTGCCAGCGCGTAAGCATATTGCGCTGGTGGCACACGATCACTGTAAAAAGATGTTGATGAGCTGGGTGGAACGCCACCAGCCGTTGCTGGAAAAACACGTTCTGTATGCCACGGGAACAACAGGCAATTTAATTCAACGCGCGACAGGAATGGACGTCAACGCGATGCTGAGCGGTCCAATGGGGGGCGACCAGCAGGTGGGTGCGCTGATTTCAGAAGGGAAAATAGATGTGCTGATCTTCTTCTGGGATCCGCTCAACGCCGTTCCCCACGATCCTGATGTCAAAGCCCTGCTGCGCCTGGCCACAGTCTGGAACATTCCGGTCGCCACCAACGTGTCGACCGCCGATTTTATTATCCAGTCGCCAAACTTCAACGATGCGACGGACATACTAATTCCGGATTACGCCCGTTATCTGGCAGAACGCCTCAAATAATGCCCAGGCAGGCGGCAACTACCGCCTGCATTTCAGGGTTTCCTCGTTACGGGTACATCCAGTCGCTTAAGCTCATCAACAAAACACGATGGTGTTTCTTTATTGAACAGCAACCACACCCGGTGACGTGCGCGCGTTAGTGCCACATACAGCAGCCTTCGCTCTTCGGCATCCGGAAAATCCTCAACCGGCGGGAGCAACGCCTCTTCCATAATCGACTCGCGGGCTGGCGCAGGAAAGCCATCATTACCCTCATGAAGACCGACGACAATAACGTAGTCCGCTTGCTGCCCTTTACTGGCATGGATAGTCATAAAATCCAGCTGTAGCTTAGGCCAGCGGGTAGCCGCTTTCTCCAGACTGGCCGGTTTCAGATGATGGTATCGCGCCAGGACCAGAATTCTCTCTTCTGTTTTCACAAAACCCGACAGTTTGTCCAACAGCAGATCCAACTGGTTTTCATCAAGCAAGGTGACGGCTTTTTTATCCTCTGTCATCAGGCTGTTGAGCGGTTTCGTAAGCTGATGAGGATTCTGCTGGATAAACTGATTTGCGACCTCGCCAATACGGCTATTGAAACGGTAAGTCGTATCCAGATTACAGCGATCGCCCTCGCCAAAGTTTTGCTGGAACGCGGTGGTCAGAGATAGTTGCGCCCCGCTAAACCGGTAAATGGCCTGCCAGTCATCGCCTACGGCAAACAGCGTAGTCTGCGAGTTTTGCTTGCGTAGCGCGGCCAACAAGGCGGCACGCTGAGGAGAAATATCCTGAAATTCATCGACCAGAATATGCTTCCAGGGACTAATAAACCGCCCTTTTTCCAGAATAACAATGGCCTGATGGATTAACCCGGAAAAATCGACGGCATTCTCGTCCTTCAGGGCGCTCTTCCAGGCTTTGAGCAGGGGCGCCATGAGCTTTATGCGTTTACTGAACAGGTCGCGGATCTCCTCCGGGGCATTGGCAATCATCTCCGCCTGCGCTCCGCCATGCATACGCATCAGGCTAACCCAGCGATCGAGCCGGGAGGCCAAACGCCGCTGTAATTTTTCGTCGTCCCAGAAGTTACCTTCGGGTACAGACCACTGCATCTCTTCTTCTAACCACTGTCGCCAACCTTTTGCCTGCGCTTTTTTCTCGCTGCACTGCTGACGCCAGGTAGTAATGAAGAGTTTGCTGCGCGCAACGGCGTCATTTTCAAGCTTGCTAACTGTCGGGACTTTTTTGCTGCCCTGTGAAATGATATGCAGCGCCAGTGAATGAAACGTCCGCGCGGTGACCTCGTCCGTATGCAGACGTTCACGGATGCGATCGTCCATCTCCTGGGCTGCTTTGCGTCCAAACGCCAGCAACAGAATTTGTTCAGCCGCCGCCTCGCCTCGCGCTAACAACCAACCCGCACGAGCGACAAGAACCGATGTTTTGCCGCTTCCCGCCCCTGCAAGCACCAATAATGCTTGCTCACCATTCACCACCGCGCGTGCCTGGGCAGGGTTCAGCGGCGAAGATTCAATGTGCTGGAAAAACTCGGCATGCTCTGCCAGCATCGCATCGGTATAGGCCTGATTGTGCTGTAAACGACAGGCCTCAATATCCTGCAACCATGCCTGGCATTGGCGTAACGCCTCCCGGCAATTTTCAAATTCCTCCAGCCGCTTCACCGGTAGCGGCAATGCGGCAAAGGCTCGGAGGATCTGCTGTTGCAATCCTGAGATTTGGCTACGCGTCAGCCATTTATTTTCACTTGTCCGGGATGCAATCGCATCCAACTGCTGCTGTAAAACCCCCGCAGCAACGTCACTCATTTCCTGGCTCCACTGTTGCCAGAGCGCATTTAAATGATGATGGAAGCGTTGGGTTTCCGCCCACTCTGTACCGTGAAGGCGAACCACCTTCTCATCCGGGAGTACAAACTCCAGCTCTCCCCATACCAGGCCGCGTTTGCAATGAATAGCCAGCAACTGATTGAAGGGAATAAGATACTCGTGACGATCGCCGGAAACTTTAATCCCGGCATTGAGAATAACGGCCCGATCGTAAGGGTGTTGTGCCAGACGTTTTCCAAGAGAAGTTGCTTTCAGTTCCATAAGACTCAAGCGGATCCACACGAAGAGGTTTGCATATCAGTGTAACCGCCAGAGAAAACGTGCTCCAGCCCAAAAAAACGTTACAATTGCCGAATTCACAGAAAACCAGAGTTAATCGAGGGTTTATGCGTACTGTTCTGAATATTTTAAATTTTGTGCTAGGTGGGTTCGCCACCACCTTAGCCTGGTTATTGGCTACGCTGGTCAGTATTGTGCTTATTTTTACTTTACCCTTGACCCGGTCATGCTGGGAAATAACCCGACTCTCGCTGTTTCCCTATGGCAACGAAGCGATTCATGTCGATGAACTTAATCCGGCAGGGAAAAACGTGCTTCTTAATACCGGTGGCACATTGCTCAATATTTTCTGGCTGATTTTCTTCGGTTGGTGGCTGTGCCTGATGCACATTGTCTCCGGTATTGCCCAGTGCATTTCGATTATTGGTATTCCGGTGGGCATTGCGAACTTTAAAATCGCTGCTATTGCGCTCTGGCCGGTGGGTCGTCGGGTGGTTTCAGTCGAAGTTGCCCGCGCTGCGCGTGAAGCCAATGCGCGCCGTCGCTTTGAATAATCAGGACTGATGGCCTTTATGTTAAGCCCACTGCTTAAACGCTATACCTGGAACAGCACCTGGCTGTACTACGTGAGAATTTTTATCGCGCTTTGTGGCACCACAGCGCTGCCCTGGTGGCTGGGCGATGTTAAGCTGACCATCCCGCTCACGCTGGGTATGGTCGCTGCCGCGCTGACCGATCTGGACGATCGTCTCGCTGGCCGGCTGCGCAATTTGATCATCACGCTGATCTGCTTTTTTATTGCCTCGGCCTCTGTCGAACTGCTCTTCCCATGGCCATGGCTGTTTGCCATTGGATTAACGCTTTCCACCAGCGGCTTCATTCTGCTGGGGGGGTTAGGCCAGCGCTATGCAACCATCGCTTTTGGTGCGTTGTTGATTGCCATTTATACCATGCTGGGAACGTCGCTTTACGATCAGTGGTATCAGCAGCCGATCCTGTTGCTCGCTGGTGCTATCTGGTACAACCTTCTGACGCTGACCGGGCATCTCCTGTTCCCCATCCGCCCACTACAGGACAACCTTGCGCGTAGCTACGAACAGTTAGCGCACTACCTGGAACTGAAATCACGCCTTTTTGATCCCGACATTGAAGATGAAAGCCAGGCACCGTTATATGATTTGGCCCTCGCTAATGGGCAATTGATGGCGACGCTAAACCAGACCAAAGTATCGTTACTGACTCGCCTGCGCGGTGACCGCGGACAGCGCGGAACGCGTCGAACGCTACATTACTATTTTGTAGCGCAGGATATTCACGAACGCGCCAGCTCCTCACATATTCAGTATCAAACGCTACGCGACCATTTCCGTCACAGCGACGTAATGTTTCGCTTCCAGCGCTTGATGTCGATGCAGGGGCAAGCCTGCACCCAGTTGTCCCGCTGTATTTTATTACGCACGCCTTACCAGCACGATCCGCACTTTGAGCGCGTCTTCACGCATATAGATGCCGCCCTGGAGCGTATGCGTGCGAGCGGTGCGCCTGCAGACCTGCTCAACACGCTGGGATTTTTGCTCTCAAACCTGCGAGCTATCGACGCCCAACTGGCCACCATCGAGTCAGAACAGGCTCAGGTACTCTCGCGTAATGAGTCTGAAAATCAGCTTGCCGATGACAGTCCGCATGGGTTCAGCGATATCTGGTTACGTCTGAGCCGTAATTTTACGCCTGAGTCAGCCCTGTTTCGCCATGCAGTGCGCATGTCGCTGGTGCTTTGTGTCGGCTATGCCATCATCCAGATTACCGGGATGAACCACGGATACTGGATCCTGCTGACCAGTCTGTTTGTCTGTCAGCCAAACTACAACGCCACCCGACATCGCCTGGCGCTAAGGATTATCGGCACATTGGTAGGGATCGCCATTGGTTTGCCTATTCTGTGGTTTGTTCCCTCTCTGGAAGGTCAGTTGATACTTTTGGTGATCACTGGCGTACTGTTTTTTGCCTTTCGCAACGTCCAGTATGCACACGCCACGATGTTTATCACGCTGCTGGTATTGCTGTGCTTTAATCTGCTCGGTGAAGGTTTCGAAGTGGCGCTGCCGCGCGTCATCGATACGCTGATTGGGTGTGCCATCGCTTGGGCAGCCGTCAGTTTTATCTGGCCAGACTGGCGTTTTCGTAACCTGCCGCGTGTCATTGAGCGGGCCACTGACGCAAACTGTCGTTACCTCGATGCTATTCTTGAACAATATCATCAGGGTCGTGATAATCGTATGGCATACCGTATCGCCCGTCGTGACGCGCACAATCGTGATGCAGAGCTTGCCTCCGTGGTGTCGAACATGTCGAGTGAACCGGATGTCACGGCCCAAACGCGAGAAACAGCATTTCGCTTGCTGTGCCTCAATCATACGTTTACCAGTTACATTTCCGCCCTTGGCGCACACCGCGAACAGTTAACCAACCCGGAAGTTCTGGCATTACTGGATGATGCCGTCTGCTACGTTGATGACGCGCTTCACTATCAACCCGCAGACGAACAGCGCGTCTACCAGGCGCTGGAGGGGCTAAAGCATCGAATTCAGCATCTTGAGCCACGTCCGGATAGTAAAGAACCGCTTGTTATACAGCAAGTTGGGCTATTGATCGCCCTGCTCCCGGAAATCCGGCGATTACAACAGCAAATTGCCGTGCTGCCTTCTAATACCCCGGCTTCGGCGTCAGGGAACTGACCCACTCCACCAGCTCCTGGCGACGGACCGCCGGGAGCGCTGCTTCATGCACGCCACCGACCGCGCCTTCAAGGGCATAAAGTATTTTTACCGTCAGGGCTGGATTATTTTGCCGCAGTTTCAGCCAGCACATTTGGGCGCCCAACGTTCGCAATGTTCCCTCATCTTTAATTCCTGCTTCATTTAGCAGGGTCTCCAGATGAAACGTCATATTTGGTAGTTCCCGCAGACGATGTTGAGCAAAGCGACTCTGTTTTTCCTTAACAGCAGCATCCAATGAGTACCGCGATAACGACACTAACTGCTGCTGGTTTTGCCACAGCGCATCATTCACCTGATAGTAGTTGAGTACCACCGGACGCCCGCGCTTTATAAATGTCAGCCAGACAGGCGGATTTTTTACACAGTACTGTACGCTCTGCTCGCAGGCCCGAAGATATAACTCACCGCTGGCGACCATCGCAAAGACCGTATCCCCAACCGTCAAACTGTAGCTGCCAAACAGTGAGCGATAATGAATGGTTCCCAGAGATGCCAGATATTCTTGTGATTTATAGATCTTTGCATAAGAAAGTTCTTTCATAAAAATCCTTTTAAATCATAACGTAAGCAAATGATTTTCAGTAGCAGATCCGTTAATGACGAAAATAGGCAACTTATTCGCATGGGGCAAGATGAATTTTATTTTTCCCGTAACTACGACTAAAAATTGCGAACCTGTTTCCGAAAATAAGGTTGATCTTTGTTGATAGCAGGGTTACTGTATATCCATACAGTAACTCACAGGGCTGGATTGATTATGTACACTTCAGGCTATGCAAATCGTTCTTCGTCGTTCTCTTCCGCATCAAGCAACATTGCGCGCGTTTCATCAGAGAACGCAACCGCTGGGCTTATCAGTGAAGTAGTCTATCGCGAGGACCAGCCCATGATGACGCAACTACTGCTGCTTCCCCTCCTGCAACAGTTAGGGCAGCAATCACGCTGGCAGCTGTGGCTGACGCCTCAGCAAAAATTAAGTCGGGAGTGGGTGCAGTCAGCCGGACTTCCATTGACAAAAGTAATGCAGATTAGCCAACTCTCCCCCTGTAATACGCTGGAATCGATGATCCGTGCGCTGCGCACAGGTAATTACAGCGTCGTTATCGGCTGGCTGGCAGAAGAATTGACGGAAGATGAACATGCCGAGCTGGTAAAAGCGGCTGATGTAGGAAATGCTATGGGATTTATCATGCGTCCTGTTCGCGCACAGTCACTTGCGGGGAGACAGCATTCCGGGCTAAAAATTCACTCGAATTTGTATCATTGAGTAAAATTAGGATTTATCCTGGAATTTTTTTTCATGCTTCAATTTGCCTTTGAGCTTTAACGCGTTTTTCGTCCGAACGCCTGTCTCAAGCGGTTTTCAGGAAATCCTCAGTGCATTTAGTCATCAATAAATGTTAAATATTATGTATACAAGCCTTTTTTTTTCATATGCCTGACGGACTTCACACTTGTAAGTTTTCAACTACGTTGTAGACTTTACATCGCCAGGGGTGCTCGGCGTAAGCCGCAGATATCGGTAGAGTAACTATTGAACTGGTCCCCGGGTGAAGGATTTAACCGTGTTATCTCTCTTCGGAGATATTCATGGCGAATTTTGGATGATAACGAGGCGCAAAAAATGAAAAAGACAGCTATCGCAATTGCAGTGGCACTGGCTGGTTTCGCTACCGTGGCGCAGGCCGCTCCGAAAGATAACACCTGGTACGCTGGTGCTAAACTGGGCTGGTCTCAGTACCATGATGTTGGCAACAACCAGATCAACAACGCCGGTCCTACCCACGAAAGCCAACTGGGTGCTGGTGCGTTCGGTGGTTATCAGGTTAACCCGTACGTAGGTTTTGAAATGGGTTACGACTGGTTAGGCCGTATGCCGTACAAAGGCTACACCGACCAGACTCATCAAAACGGCGCTTTCAAAGCTCAGGGCGTTCAGCTGACCGCTAAACTGGGTTACCCAATCACTGACGATCTGGACGTTTATACCCGTCTGGGTGGTATGGTTTGGCGTGCAGACGCTAAAAACAACGAAGGCTTCAAAGACCACGACACTGGTGTATCCCCAGTATTCGCTGGTGGCGTAGAGTATGCAATTACTCCTGAAATCGCTACCCGTCTGGAATACCAGTGGACCAACAACATCGGTGATGCAAACACCGTTGGCGGTCGCCCGGATAACGGTCTGTTAAGCGTTGGTGTTTCTTACCGTTTCGGCCAGCAGGAAGAAGCAGCTCCAGTAGTTGTTGCTCCGGCTCCGGCTCCAGAAGTACAGACCAAGCACTTCACTCTGAAGTCTGACGTTCTGTTCAACTTCAACAAAGCAACTCTGAAACCAGAAGGCCAGCAGGCTCTGGACCAGATGTACAGCCAGCTGAGCAACCTGGATCCGAAAGACGGTTCCGTAGTGGTTCTGGGCTTCACTGACCGCATCGGTTCTGACGCTTACAACCAGGGTCTGTCTGAGAAACGTGCTCAGTCCGTTGTTGATTACCTGATCTCTAAAGGTATTCCTTCTGACAAAATCTCTGCACGTGGCATGGGCGAATCTAACCCGGTTACTGGCAACACCTGTGACAACGTGAAAGCTCGCGCTGCACTGATCGACTGCCTGGCTCCGGATCGTCGTGTTGAGATCGAAGTTAAAGGTATCAAAGACGTTGTAACTCAGCCTCAGGCTTAAGTTATCGTCTTATAAAAAAACCCCGCATCGCGGGGTTTTTTTCATCTGTGTTTTAATCAAAGCACACTACTACGTCACCCATTAAACCACCCTGCCACTACTCTTTTCCGAGTAGTGCCTGTAAATCCTGTTTTAAGGTCGACATTTTATTCGCGTACTTCTCTTTATGCTCCGCATCTTCAATCAGTTGCACAATGGTTTCAGAAAGCGTTTTACCCCGCCGCTGCGCAAGGCCAGCTAAGCGTTGCCAAACCATAAACTCCAGATCGATAGATTTCTTTCGCGTATGCTGATGCTCAGCATTAAAGTGCCGCTTGCGCCTCGCCCGTATGGTCTGTTTCATACGATTGAGTAGCGCAGGGTTCATGTGTTCTTCAATCCAGGTATTGACCCGAACCGGTTCATTTTCGAGGGTTAGCAATAAATCAACGGCTTCTTTGGCAGCGCTGGCCTCCACGTAACGGGTTATTAATTCCCCCTCACGATGCTTCTTCACCAGATACTTCCACTTCCAGCCGCTTTCAAGATTTTCAAGTTGTTGATATTTCATTGCGATCTCAATGTTACCGTGTAACTCTTATCAGAATATCAGCTTTTTGAGCAACTGAAGAAAAGAATATCCAGCCTGTGAACTGCCGCGCGTCATCACAACCGTTTCGCAGTGCTTTCCAGGTGTGTAGTGATGAGGGTTACGGTATAATCTCGTTTTTAACAACAGACTAAAAAACATCAACTTTGACCATTACGAAACTTGCATGGCGTGATCTGGTTCCTGATACCGACAGTTATCAGGAAGTATTTGCACAGCCGCACGTCACTGACGACACCGATACCTTACTTAGTGATACTCAGCCACGTTTACAATTCGCGCTAGAGCAGCTTCTGCAGCACTGGACGACGTCCTCGTTCATGCTGGTAAAAGCGCCAGAAGAGCTTGAATACCTTAACCTTATTGCGACAGCCGCACGTACACTACACACGGATGCAGGGCGCCTGACTGGAGGTCATTATGATATCTCTGGTCACACTATCCGGTATCGTACAGCAGAAAAAGCAGAAGACAATTTTGCGACGTTAACTCAGGTGGTCAACGCTGACTGGGTTGAAGCCGAACAACTGTTTGGCTGTCTGCGTCAGTTCAATGGCGACATTACGCTGCAGCCAGGTCTGGTACATCAGGCGAATGGCGGGGTGTTGGTTATCTCATTACGCACGCTGCTGGCCCAGCCACTGCTGTGGATGCGCCTGAAAGCCATCGTCAGCCACGAGCGTTTTGACTGGGTAGCTTTTGATGAGTCTCGCCCATTACCCGTTTCCGTTCCGCCTATGCCGCTTAAACTGAAAGTGATTTTAGTCGGTGAACGCGAATCACTGGCGGATTTTCAGGACATGGAGCCAGAACTGGCTGAGCAGGCCATTTACAGCGAATTTGAAGACAACCTGCAGATAGTCGATGCCGAAACCATGACACAGTGGTGCCAGTGGGTAATGCATACCGCCACGCGCAACAATTTGCCCTACCCCGCGCCTGATGCCTGGCAGGTTCTGATCCGTGAAGCGGTGCGCTATACCGGCGAACAGGATACGTTGCCGCTTAACCCCTTGTGGATCATCCGACAGTTCAAAGAAGTGGCCCCGCTATGCGAGAGCGAAACCTGCACAGCGGAACAGTTCAGCCTGATGCTGGCGCAGCGCGAATGGCGGGAAGGATTCCTGGCCGAACGTATGCAGGATGAGATCCTGCAAGAGCAAATCCTTATTGAAACGGAAGGCGAGCGAATTGGTCAGATCAACGCCCTGTCGGTCATTGAGTTTCCGGGTCATCCTCGCGCGTTTGGGGAACCATCACGCATCAGCTGCGTGGTGCATATTGGCGATGGTGAATTCACGGATATTGAGCGCAAAGCCGAGCTGGGAGGAAATATTCATGCCAAAGGCATGATGATTATGCAGGCGTTCCTGATGTCTGAACTCCAGCTGGAACAGCAAATTCCTTTCTCAGCCTCGCTGACCTTTGAGCAATCATACAGCGAAGTAGACGGTGACAGCGCGTCGATGGCGGAATTGTGCGCATTGATTAGCGCCCTCGCCGACGTCCCTGTGAATCAAAGCATCGCCATTACTGGTTCCGTCGATCAATTTGGTCGGGCGCAACCTGTCGGCGGTCTGAACGAGAAAATTGAAGGTTTCTTCGCCATCTGTCAGCAGCGTGAGCTGACAGGCACGCAGGGCGTTATCATTCCATCAGCTAACGTCAGGCATCTGAGCCTGCAACCAGCGCTGCTACAGGCGATAGAAGAAGAAAAATTCACTATATGGGCGGTGGACGACGTGACCGATGCGTTGCCGCTGTTATTAAATCTGGTGTGGGATGGCGAAGGCCAGACAACGCTGATGCAAACCATCCAGGAGCGCATTGCGACAGCAACGCAGCAGGAAGGCCGTCATCGTTTTCCATGGCCGCTACGTTGGTTGAACTGGATTATTCCGAACTGATCGGACTTGTTCAGCGTACACGTGTTAGCTATCCTGCGTGCTTCAATAAAATAAGGCTTACAGAGAACATGGTAGATAAACGCGAATCCTATACAAAAGAAGACCTTCTTGCCTCTGGTCGCGGTGAGCTGTTTGGCGCAAAAGGCCCACAACTGCCTGCACCAAGCATGCTGATGATGGACCGTGTCATTAAGATGACCGAAACCGGTGGCAACTTTGACAAAGGTTATGTTGAAGCTGAACTGGATATCAACCCGGACCTGTGGTTCTTCGGATGCCACTTCATCGGCGATCCGGTAATGCCAGGCTGCCTGGGTCTGGATGCCATGTGGCAGTTAGTTGGATTCTATCTCGGCTGGCTGGGCGGCGAAGGTAAAGGCCGCGCGCTGGGTGTAGGCGAAGTGAAATTCACCGGTCAGGTTCTGCCGACCGCGAAGAAAGTCACTTACCGCATTCACTTCAAACGCATCGTTAACCGTCGCCTGATCATGGGCCTGGCTGATGGTGAAGTGCTGGTTGATGGTCGTCTGATCTACACCGCAAACGATCTGAAAGTAGGCCTCTTCCAGGATACTTCCGCGTTCTAATCGCAGAGATCAGGCATTGCGTCGTTGTCGGATGACAGCATAAACGCCTTATCCGGTCTGCAAAAAGGCGAAACCTCCGCTCTGCGGAGGTTTCTTTTATCTAAAGAGACAGAATCAGGCCATTAAAACCCTATCCCCCATGGCTTCTCGCCAGCCTCCCAGCCAGTATGATCTCTGATTCAGCGTCTGATAGGGACACATTTCTTTTGAGCGTCCGGCAATGCCGGCCTGATATCCACGTTGATGTGCCCGTTCCAGGCGATCTCGTTTTTGTCTCTTCATGCCTCGTTTCCCTCATCTTTAGTTCTGGTGGAAAAGAAAACAGTGATTACTAAGTGTGCAATCACACTAAACGAATACCCCTAAACATCAGGCTCGTCAATGCGCAAAATTCACGCCAGTGTCATATTTGTGAGCTACCCGCAAAATCATTTGTACAAAAATAATCAGTCAGAACAGTTATCTTCACGCAAAAAAAACCGCCCCGGGCAACGAACCAGGGGCGGTATAATTTACAATTATTTAAGCTTAAGGAATGCGTTTTAGCTCTTGAGCAATCGCCGTCGCTTCCTGGCTCCAGGCGTTGGCGAGAACCTTCACCATCTCATCGTAGCCGTCCTTAGTCTGCACAGCTTCGATGTGGAATGGGCGTTTAATCAACTGTCCCTGGTGATTCAGTAGCCATTCGCCGCTTACGATAACCTTCCCATCGTACCTGCCGTGGAAGCCGGTTACAGTGACGTTCAACGTATCCTGCGTGCTTCCCAGCGGCTGCGAAGCAACAACCCAGCCAGGTAATTGCATACTGAGGTTCGTCACCAGCGTATTGCGCAATTGCTGATCTAATGGGCTGGCCCAGAGATTGTTATTCGCTATCACATATTGCACATCGCTGGTCTGGTAAACCACCCCATTACCCGCCAGATAGTCCGGCACCGCAATCTGCTCAACCCACAGCAGACGGTTACCCTGGTTGGCGGAGCTCTGGACGCCACCTTGCGCGATAGGAAGCTGATAATAGCTTTTATTTTCTCCGCTGGAGCTGCATGACGTCAGCCAGACCGCCATCATCACCACTAGCCACTTTTTCATTGTTTCGCCCTCTTCGGCTCTGGATCTTTTTTGTCCTTCGCTTCAAATACCAGCGCATTGCTCTTATCGTTCAACGTTTTCAGTACTGGTTGCAGTTCGCGCAGTACCTGATCAAGACGCTGCATATCCGCCACCATCTTGTTGTAGGCGGCAGATCCTGGCTGGAAGCCCTGCATGCTACGATTAAGTTCACGCAACGTATTTTGCATATCTGCCGGAAGATCCTGCATTGACTGACTGGACGTGATCTTATTCATGTTATCCAGCGTAGTTTGCAAATGCTTCATCGTACGCTGGCTTTCTGACAACGTATTGGTCGCCTGCTCAATCATCGGGTTCAACGGCAGATTATTAATCTTATCCAGCGCTTCCATCAGACGTTGCTGGATCTGCGCCAAACCGCCACTAACCGTCGGGATAATCTGGTAACCATTAAATTCGCGCACGCCGGTAATCGGCGGTTCTTTCGGGTAGAAGTCGAGATCAACATACAGCGCGCCGGTCACCAGGTTCCCGGTTTTCAGCGATGCGCGTAATCCACGTTTGAGCAATTGCTCCAGATGAGCGCCAACATCAGTGTCCTCGCCCAGCTGTGCTTTCAGGCGTTCAGGTTCGATACGTACCAGTACTGGAATACGATAATCATTGTTAAATACCTGACGCATATTCGGTGAGAAGAAAGGTACTTTACTTACCGTCCCCAAACGAATACCGCGGAACTCCAGCGGTGCGCCTGGCTGCAAACCACGAATCGAATCCTTAAAGAACATCAGGTAATCAATATGATCCGTATACAGGGAATCCTGAATACTTTTTTGATCGTCATAAAGATTAAACGCGGACTGTTGCCCAACCGGTTCACCTTGTTCTAAGCCTTCTGGCACATCAAAACTTACGCCACCACCAAACAGCGTGGAGAGCGATCCCATTTCTACGCGCATACCTGCAGAGGTAAGATCCACGGCGATCCCGCTGTCTTTCCAGAAACGTACATTGCTGGTCACCAGACGATCATTAGGCGCATTGATGAAGAGCTGGTAACTGATAGTACGTTTTTGCGCATCAAAGGTACTGGTCTCAACCGAACCCACGCGATAACCACGGAACAATACCGGATCGCCCGGGCTTAACTGCCCGGCTTTTTTACTGTCCAGTATCACGCGGATCCCTTTCGCATCTGGCGGTGCCAGCGGCGGTGAGTCCAGTAGTTGGTAATTTTCTAGCTTATTCCCTTTATTGCCGGGCTGCAGTTCAATATATGCCCCGGACAATAGCGTGCCCAGGCCGCTGATACCTTCACGTCCAACCTGCGGCTTAACAACCCAAAAAACAGAGTCTTTATGCAGCAGCTTTTCCATTCCGGAGTTAAGGCGAGCTTTAATCTCCACATGGGTCAAATCATCCGTCAGAGTGGCGCTCTCGACGATACCGACATCGACGCTGCGGCTTTTAATCGTCGTTTTGCCCCCTTCAATCCCTTCGGCATTGGTGGTAATCAGCGTGACTTCCGGCCCTTGATGGCTGTAGTGATAAAACAGGACCCACGCGCCAATGAGCGCAGTAACGATTGGGAATATCCACACGGGCGACCAGTTTTTCACCTTCTGCACTTTGGCTTCCCCACTTTTAGATTCCATGCTGTCAGGACTCCTCATGATCTGGTTCTGGTTCACGGTCCCACGACAGACGCGGATCAAATGTCATCGCAGAAAACATTGTCATAATGACGACTAAAGCAAACATCAAAGCACCCATTGCAGGATAAATGTTCATTAACCCTCCCATACGCACCAGCGCAGAGAGTACCGCAATCACAAAAACGTCGATCATTGACCAGCGACCGACAAATTCCACCACTTCATAAATCAAGTGCATACGTTCACTGTCACGTTTGCCGTGCCCCTTGGCATCCCAACATAGCCAGGCAATGGCAATCATTTTCAACGTCGGCACCATAATACTGGCGATAAAGATAACCGCCGCCACCGGATAAGAACCCTCGCTCCAGATCAAAACTACGCCTTCAAGAATCGTTGACGGTAACCTGGAACCGAGCAAATCGGTGATCATGATCGGCAGGATGTTGGCAGGAAGATAAAGCATGATTGACGTGAACAATAACGCCAGCGTCCATTGCAAACTGTTTTTACGACGCACGTAGCCTTTGGTCTCGCAGCGTGGGCACACCCGTTCGTCAGCGGGAAGAATCGCGGTGCAGCAGGAACAAGAACGCAGCCCCTGCCGGATACCGGGCACGCCTGGCTTTAATTCCTGCTTAATGACAGGCATTGGCGCAATATCATCCCACAGCCAACGGCGGTCAACGCACTGGAACGCCCGTAGTTGTAGAACACAAAAGAAACACCATGGGATGAAACTGCTGCCCACGCCGATATCACCATACGCCATCAGCTTAACGAAACTGACCAGCACTCCGGCGAGGAAGATTTCCGCCATCCCCCAGCTTTTCAACTGAAACAGGACGCGCGCCAGTCGGGCCTTTAGCCAGCCGGGCATTTCGGCCCGGTTCACCAGCAGCAGAATAGTCAGTAAACAAAACGCGGGAACCAACTGGACAAATAATAAAAAAAACGTGCCGAGGCTGGCGTAATCTTCTGAGAAAAGCACGCTGGGGATTTCCAGCAACGTCACTTCGCTGCTTACCCCTGCGACGTTCATATTCACAAAAGGGAAGAGGTTTGATAAAAGCAGCATGAACAGAGCTGCTAAAACATAGGCAGTAGGACGCTGCCTTGGCGCGTCCCACTCAACCGTTAACGTAGTGCCACATCGTGGACATGCCGCTTTCTGACCATGCTCCAGGCGCGGTAACGCCACCAGCATGTCACACTGCGAGCACAAAATATGCTTCGCGGCATGGTGATGTTCGCACATATGTGCTCCTTTAAATTATGCGCCATTCTTCAAAGATTCAAGATACTCCCAGCGCTCAAAGGCTTGCTCAAGTTCTTGTTCCGCTTCGTTCAGATTAGCTAAAACCTGTTGCGTTTGCTCGTGCGGCTGACTGAAAAAAGTGGCGTCAGCAACCTGAGCTTGTAATGTTTCCAGCTTAGCTTCCAGTTCTTCAAGCAATGCGGGGAGCTGCTCCAGTTCGCGCTGCAGTTTATAGCTTAGTTTGCTCGTGCCACGTTTGACAATTTCTGCTTTAGGAGCAACAGCTTCCTCTGTTTTTTTCACAACGGGCTGTTTAAACGCCACATGCTGCGATTGCTGGCTGCGCGCGTCATGGTAACCGCCGACATAACGACCAATTTTACCACCGCCTTCGAAGCTCCAGCATTCCGTAACGGTATTATCCACAAACTGACGGTCGTGGCTCACCAGCAGTACGGTGCCCTGATAGCTGTCAATCAGCTCTTCAAGCAGTTCCAGCGTTTCGACGTCAAGATCGTTCGTTGGTTCATCGAGAATTAAAAGATTACTGGGTTTCAGGAACAAACGCGCCAACAACAGGCGGTTTCGTTCTCCGCCGGAGAGCGCGCGTACTGGCGTCATCGCCCGTTTCGGGTGGAACAGGAAGTCCTGCAGGTAGCCCAACACATGGCGGGGTTTACCGTTAACCATCACCTCTTGCTTACCTTCGGCCAGATTGTCCATCACGGTTTTATCCGGATCCAGTTCAGCACGGTGCTGATCGAAATAAGCCACTTCCAGCTTGGTCCCAACATGAATGCGTCCACTGTCTGCCTGCAGTTGGCCTAGCATCAGTTTGAGCAGCGTCGTCTTACCGCAACCGTTAGGGCCAATTAACGCAATTTTGTCGCTGCGCTGCACCTGCGCGGAGAAATCTTTTACCAGTTGCTTACCATCAACCTGATAATCCACATTCTCCATTTCGAAGACAATCTTGCCCGAACGGCTCGCCTCTTCAACCTGCATCTTCGCCGTGCCCATCACTTCGCGACGCTCCCCGCGCTCGCGACGCATCGCTTTCAGGGCGCGAACACGGCCTTCATTACGGGTACGACGTGCTTTGATACCCTGGCGGATCCAAACTTCTTCCTGCGCCAGCTTGCGATCAAACTCCGCGTTTTGTAACTCTTCTACCCGCAGCGCTTCTTCTTTCTCCAGCAGATACTGATCGTAGTTCCCCGGATAGGTCACCAACTTTCCGCGGTCAAGATCGACAATACGCGTCGCCATATTGCGAATAAACGAACGGTCGTGGGAAATGAAAATAATTGTCCCGTTGAAGGATTTCAGGAACCCTTCCAGCCAGTCGATTGTTTCAATGTCCAGGTGGTTCGTCGGTTCATCCAGCAGCAGTACGCGCGGATTACTCACCAACGCACGGCCCAGCGCCGCTTTACGCAGCCAACCACCAGACAGCGACGAAAGCGCGGCGTTAGGATCCAGCCCCAGTTGCGCCAACACTTCATTAATGCGACTTTCGAGCTGCCACAGATTGTGGTGATCGAGCATTTCCTGAACCCGCGCCATCTCATTCAGATTTCTGTCGCTCGGATCGGTCATTACCAGGCGCGAAATATCGTGGTAACGCTTCAGGTATTCAGCCTGTTCCTCAATACCTTCGGCAACGAAGTCATACACGCTGCCCTCGACGTTACGCGGCGGATCCTGTTGCAGACGCGCGACGACCAGATCCTGCTCATAAATAATACGCCCGTCGTCAAGACCCTGTTCACGGTTCAGGATCTTCATCAGCGTCGATTTACCCGCGCCGTTACGGCCTACCAGACAGACGCGTTCGTTATCCTCGATATGCAGTTCCGCATTATCAAGAAGTGGCGCATCGCTGAACGATAGCCATGCACCATGCATACTGATCAATGACATTTACTTATCCTTTCAGGCTGCGGTAATCAGCCAGCAATTGTGGATCTGACGGTTACGGGCAAAGTCCTGGGAAAGCGTTTTTTGGGTAATTTCTTGTGCTTTTAATCCCAGTTCAGCCAGCCCCTCGAGATCCATACGGAATCCACGTTTGTTGTTGGAGAACATGATCGTCCCGTCTTTACGTAACAGACGTTTTAGATCTTTCATCAGCGCCAGATGATCGCGCTGCACATCAAACGAGTCTTCCATGCGTTTAGAGTTAGAGAACGTTGGCGGATCGATGAATATCAGATCGAACTGTTCATTGGCATCGCGCAGCCAGCCGAGACAATCGGCCTGAATTAAACGGTGAGCGCGACCGCTCAGGCCGTTAAGACGCAGGTTGCGTTCAGCCCATTCCAGGTAGGTACGCGACATATCAACCGTCGTGGTGCTCCGCGCGCCGCCCAGTCCGGCATGAACGCTGGCGCTGCCGGTGTAGGAGAACAGATTAAGGAAATCCTTACCTTTACTCATCTGACCCAGCATACGACGCGCAATGCGGTGATCGAGGAACAAACCGGTATCAAGATAGTCAGTCAGGTTCACCCACAGACGCGCGTTGTACTCACTTACCTCAATGAATTCACCCTTCTCATTCATCTTCTGATACTGGTTTTTCCCTTTTTGACGCTCACGGGTTTTCAGCACCAGTTTATTCGGGGCAATCTCCAGTACCGAGAGCGTAGCGGCAATGATATCGAACAGGCGTTGACGCGCTTTCTGCGCATCGACCGTTTTCGGCGGCGCGTATTCCTGCACCACGACCCAGTCACCGTAACGGTCCACTGCTACGTTGTATTCCGGCAGGTCGGCATCGTACAGGCGGTAGCATTCAATACCTTCCTGACGCGCCCATTTTTCCAGCTTCTTAATATTCTTACGCAGGCGGTTGGCATAATCTTCTGCGACCGTAGCAGGCTTACTGTCGGTGCTAGTTTCTGCAACGTGATAGTTCTTCTGTACGCAATCCAGCGGACCATTTTTCGCTTTAAACTGCTTATCGGCACGTAATTGCAGGCTGCTGAGCAAATCCGGCGAGGCGCTAAACAGGGACAGATTCCAGCCGCCAAACTGGTTTTTCATTGTGCGCCCCAGCAGGCTGTGCAAGGCAATCAGCGCCGGTTCGCTATCCAGGCGTTCGCCGTATGGCGGGTTGCTGATAACCGTCCCGTACGGTCCTTTCGGTAACGGGTTGCTCAGTTTGGCCACATCTTTGACTTCAAACGTCATCAGATCGGCAATTCCGGCGCGACGGGCGTTACTGCGAGCTTTTTCAATTACGCGAGCATCGCTGTCAGATCCATAGAAGTGCGAGGTGTAGTCTGCCAGACCCTTACGCGCGCGCACCTGCGCTTCGGCTTTAACCTCTTGCCACACAGCGTCATCGTGCTGCGCCCAACCACTGAACCCCCAATATCCACGGTGCAGACCTGGCGCACGATCGGTTGCCCACATTGCCGCTTCAATCAGCAGCGTACCGGAGCCACACATCGGATCGAGTAACGGCGTGCCCGGTTGCCAGCCTGAACGCATCACAATGGCGGCAGCCAGCGTTTCTTTAATCGGCGCCTGACCTGCGCGATCGCGATACCCACGCTGATGCAGGCCATCACCGCTCAGATCGAGCGCAATACTGGCGGTATCTTTATTCAGCCACACGTTGATGCGCAGATCCGGAGATTCCCGATCCACATTCGGACGCGGCAGATTTTTACGGGTAAAGGCGTCGACAATCGCATCCTTCACCTTCAGCGCCCCGTACTGGCTATTACGAATAGTTTCGTTCAGGCCACTAAAATGCACCGCAAATGTAGCGCCCGGATTAAATATCTCTGTCCAGTCGATTGCCTGAACACCGAGGTACAGATCAAGATCGCTGTAGACCTTGCACTCTCCCATCGGCAGGATAATGCGCGAGGCCAGGCGGCTCCACATCAGGCTCTGGTAAACAAGCCGCGTGTCGCCCTTAAAATGGACCCCACCCTGAACGACCTGACACTCCAGCGCGCCGAGGTTTTCCAGTTCAGTTTTTAACAGCTCTTCCAGCCCGCGGGCCGTACTGGCAAACAGAGAATTCATAATGTCACTTTTACTCCGAGAAAATTGCTGCGCATTATAGCTAATATGGGCGGTATGTCATAAAGTTGAAGGCTTATTTTCGCTCGAGGGGCTGTACAGTGGTCACGTTAACCCGACTTTTTATTCATCCGGTTAAATCAATGCGCGGTATTGGGCTTACCCACGCTCTGGCAGACGTTAGTGGTCTCGCCTTTGATCGCATTTTTATGATTACCGAACCCGACGGGACGTTCATTACCGCCCGACAGTTCCCACAGATGGTGCGTTTTACCCCTTCCCCTTTCCACGATGGATTGCATCTTACGGCGCCAGACGGCAGCAGCGCGCTTGTGCGATTTGCCGACTTCGCCCTGCAGGATGCGCCGACAGAAGTGTGGGGCAACCATTTTACCGCGCGTATTGCGCCAGCGGCTATCAACCAGTGGCTGAGCGGTTTTTTCTCCCGTGACGTACAGCTTCGCTGGGTTGGTCCGCAGCTGACGCGCCGGGTGAAGCGCCGCGATGATGTTCCTTTATCCTTTGCCGATGGTTATCCCTACCTTTTAACTAACGAAGCGTCATTGCGCGATTTGCAGCAGCGCTGCCCGGCAAGCGTAAAAATGGAACAGTTCCGCCCCAATCTGGTGGTTTCAGGCGCTGCCGCCTGGGAAGAAGATACCTGGAAAGTGATCCGCATTGGCGAGGTTATTTTTGACGTGGCTAAACCTTGTAGCCGCTGCATTTTCACTACCGTCAGCCCTGAGAAAGGTCAGAAGCATCCGTCCGGCGAACCGCTGGCCACGCTGCAAAGCTTTCGCACTGCAACGGATAACGGCGATGTCGATTTTGGTCAGAATCTCATTGCGCGTAACAGTGGCGTGATTCGCGTCGGCGACGAGGTTGAAATTCTGTCCACCGGTCCGGCCAGAGTATATGGCGCGGCAGAAACCGATGATACTGCCCCGGTGCAACAACCCGATGCCACGGTGCTTATCGAGTGGCAGGGACAGACCTTTCGCGGAAATAATCAGCAGGTATTGCTTGAACAGCTGGAAAACCAGGGTATCCGGGTTCCCTACTCATGTCGGGCGGGAATTTGCGGATGCTGTCGAATTCGGCTGGTAGAAGGCGAAGTGAGCCCGCTGAAAAAATCAGCGATGGGAGATGACGGGACGATTCTGTGCTGTAGTTGTGTGCCCAAAACGGCAATCAGGCTGGAAAGTTAAACCGCCTGCTCAAGGCTGAAACTGTCAACCATTGTCTGCGGTTTCAGTCTGTCATTCATGATTTTAATTGCGTCGCCAAGCTGCATGGTGCGCCCGGCAATCACCACGCCCGGTTGTGCCAGCAGACAAAGCGCGGCGTTTTCACCCGGTTCAACCACTAACAGGTTTACCTGCTCATCGGTATCGCTTAAATCGACACAGGCAGCGTCCCCTACCACTGGCGTCCAGTTAATGCCGTGGGCGACAAAGTGCCAGCTTTTTGGCATCTGCGGCTTAAGATAACGAATAGCCACCAGCGCATTGAGCACCAGTTCCGCTTTTTGTTCTTTCGCTAAATCCAGGTAGCGGCATTTTTCTTCAAAGGAAAAATAAAGCGCGGCGTCATCAACGCAAAATCCGGAAGGAGAAAATGCATCAGGAGTGAGCATTTTACGAGCAAAACGCGAACGGAATAACATACCATTGGCTAAATCGAGCATCATACGATCGTGCTCTTCATCATAATACCAGCGCCAGTTATCGTCGGGTTTAATTCGCATCAGTTTCTCTCCTTTCCTTAATCATCGCCATTACGACAGTATCCTTTTGCCGCTTCGTTTATTGCCCTAATAATAAAAGCTCAGAATGTTTAAATAAGCAACAGTAAAGGAATATAAAACAACCAGGGCTAGAAATAAAGCCCTGGATTGTGATTAAGGTAGCATTCAGATATTGCTGACGATTTCTTTAATCAATGGTGGACCTTTAAAAATAAAGCCCGAATAAATCTGTACCAGGGTAGCGCCAGCGGCTATTTTCTCACGCGCGGCGATGACCGAGTCGATACCGCCAACACCAATAATCGGCAACTGACCATTTAATTCCTGAGACAACTGGCGAATAATTTCTGTACTTTTTAATTGTAACGGACGACCGCTCAACCCACCCATTTGATCACAATTTTTCATTCCCTGTACGAGAGAACGATCGAGAGTGGTGTTAGTTGCAATTACGCCATCAATATTATGACGAACTAAACTGTCGGCGACCTGGATCAGTTCTTCGACGGAAAGATCCGGCGCGATCTTTACGGCCACCGGAACATATTTATGGTGGATCGCTTGCAGATCGTTTTGCTTATTTTTAATTGCCGTTAGCAGATCGTCCAGCGCTTCACCGTATTGCAGCGTGCGTAATCCCGGCGTATTCGGTGAAGAGATATTAATCGCGATATAACCGGCATAAGCATAGACTTTTTCCATACAAATCAGATAGTCATCTTTGCCGTTTTCTACCGGAGTATCTTTATTCTTACCAATATTAATGCCGAGAATGCCGTCAAAATGTGATTTCTTAACGTTCTCTACCAGGTTATCAACACCCAGGTTATTGAATCCCATGCGGTTGATCAAACCTTCCGCATCCACCAGACGGAACAGGCGTGGTTTATCGTTCCCGGGCTGGGGACGTGGCGTCACGGTACCAATCTCAATTGAACCGAATCCCATCGCACCGAGCGCATCAATGCACTCCCCGTCTTTATCCAGTCCGGCAGCAAGCCCGAGCGGATTTTTAAACGTCAGCCCCATACAGGTAACCGGTTTTGTGGGTACTTTCTGGCGGACAAGCGCTTCGAGCGGCGTGCCGGTAATGCGACGTAACTGCTGGAATGTCAATTCATGAGCGCGCTCAGGATCGAGCTGGAAAAGGGCTTTACGAACGAAGGGGTAGTACATGAACTCTCCTGGATTCCCGGTGTGCAAACCGGGGGCGTATTATGTGCGATCACGAGCAAAAAGGGAATTGACCTGCGGCAATAAATAGCAATCGTTTTCCTCGCCCCTGCTTTTTACACCCTAAATAATTCGAGTTGCAGGAAGGCGGCGACGCAGCAAATCCCCAGGAGCGTACACCAGTACGTGACTGGGGTGAGCGAGGAAAGCCAACGCACATGCAACTTGAAGTATGACGGGTATATTTATTTTTCAACTTTTCTATGCCGTATAAATCATTTCGATAAACAAAATCTCTCTGCCAGACTGCACAAATTGTTATCAATGTTAAATAAAAGCGAACAATTGGTTATAAGGGGAGATTGAAATTATGCGCGTCATTACTCTGGCGGGAAGCCCACGCTTCCCCTCTCGCTCCAGCGCGTTACTGGAATACGCCCGAGAAAAACTGAACAGCCAGGATGTCGAAGTCTGTCACTGGAATCTGCACAACTTTGCCCCAGAAGACCTGATTTATGCGCGCTTCGACAGCCCGGCGCTGAAAACCTTTGTCGAACAACTACACGACGCCGACGGATTGATTGTGGCAACACCAGTCTACAAAGCAGCTTACTCCGGTGCGTTGAAAACGTTGCTTGACCTGCTTCCCGAACGCGCACTGGAAGGCAAAGTGGTTTTGCCACTGGCAACAGGCGGTACCGTTGCGCATTTACTGGCCGTTGATTACGCACTTAAGCCGGTGCTGAGCGCGTTAAAAGCCCAGGAAATCCTGCACGGTGTTTTTGCTGATGATTCACAGGTGATTGATTATCAACATAAACCGCAGTTTACGCCCAACCTGCAACTGCGTCTGGACAATGCGCTCGACACCTTCTGGCTGGCGTTGCATCGTCGCGACGTCCAACTCCCTCAATTGAATGCTCTGCGAGGTGCCGCCCATGCTTAATCTGCTCAAACGTTACACGCCTTGGCTGGCGTTGACCGGATTGCTGTCACTTTCAACGCTCGCCCATGCCGCAGAGTCTGCACCAGACGCGCTGCGCATAGGCTACCAGAAAGGGAGCGTCAGCATGGTGCTGGCTAAAAGCCATCAGCTACTGGAGAAACGCTACCCACAGACCAAAATCTCGTGGATTGAGTTCCCGGCAGGGCCGCAAATGCTGGAAGCACTCAATATTGGCAGTATTGATCTCGGCAGTACCGGTGACATTCCACCGATTTTCGCCCAGGCCGCTGGAGCCGATCTGGTTTACGTTGGCGTCGAGCCGCCCAAACCAAAAGCCGAAGTGATTCTGGTGCCCAAAAACAGCCCGATCCAGAGCGTGGCGCAGCTCAAAGGGCATAAAGTCGCCTTCCAGAAAGGTTCCAGCGCCCACAATTTACTGCTGCGAGCCTTACAACAGGCCGGGCTGAAATTTACCGATATTCAACCAACATATCTGACACCCGCAGATGCCAGAGCAGCCTTCCAGCAAGGTAACGTTGATGCGTGGGCTATCTGGGATCCTTACTATTCCGCCGCGTTGCTGCAGGGGGATGTGCGCGTGCTAAAAGACGGCTCAGATCTCAAACAGACCGGCTCCTTTTATCTCGCCGCGCGTCCTTATGCCGAGAAAAATGGGGCATTTGTGCTTGGCGTGCTGGATACCTTTAGCCAGGCCGATGCGTTAACCCTCAGCCAGCGCCAACAAAGTATTACCCTGCTGGCCAAAACCATGGGGCTGCCAGAGCCGGTGATTGCGTCTTATCTTGATCACCGGCCGCCAACGACCATCTCGCCCGTCAGCGCCTCTGTTGCCGCTCTGCAACAACAAACCGCCGATCTGTTTTATGACAATCGTCTGGTGCCGAAAAAAATCGATATTCGCCAGCGTATCTGGCAACCCACTCAGCAGACAGGAGCAAAATTATGAGTCTGAACATGTTCTGGTTTTTACCTACCCACGGGGATGGCCACTATCTGGGGACGGAAGAAGGCTCGCGTCCGGTCGATCACAGTTATCTGCAGCAAATCGCACAGGCCGCCGATCGCCTGGGATTTACCGGCGTGTTGATCCCAACCGGTCGCTCCTGTGAAGATGCCTGGCTGGTAGCCGCCTCGATGATCCCCGTTACCCAGCGGCTCAAGTTTTTGGTCGCGCTGCGTCCAAGCGTAACATCGCCAACGGTTGCCGCGCGCCAGGCAGCAACGCTCGACAGACTCTCTAACGGCCGGGCGCTGTTTAACCTGGTGACCGGTAGCGATCCACAGGAGCTGGCTGGCGACGGCGTGTTTCTTGATCATACCGAGCGCTATGAAGCTTCTGCTGAATTCACCCAGATCTGGCGTCGGCTGTTACAGGGGGAAACTGTCGATTTCAACGGCAAACATATGCACGTCCGCGGCGCGAAGCTGTTTTTTCCTCCCGTACAACAACCCTGGCCGCCACTTTATTTCGGCGGTTCTTCCGATGTCGCGCAAGACCTGGCTGCCGAGCAGGTTGATCTCTATCTGACCTGGGGCGAGCCGCCTGAACAGGTGAAAGAGAAGATTGAGCAAGTGCGGGTCAAAGCGACAGCGCTTGGACGTAAGATCCGCTTCGGTATTCGTTTGCATGTGATCGTGCGGGAGACGACTGATGAGGCGTGGCAGGCAGCGGAACGTCTGATTTCTCATCTTGATGACGACACGATTGCCAAAGCTCAGGCCGCCTTCTCAAGAACGGATTCGGTTGGCCAGCAGCGGATGGCCGCGCTGCATAACGGGAAACGCGACAAACTGGAGATTAGCCCAAACCTGTGGGCTGGCGTTGGACTGGTGCGTGGCGGCGCCGGGACCGCGCTGGTCGGTGACGGTCCTACCGTCGCGGCGCGTATCAACGAGTATGCCGCGCTGGGTATCGACAGCTTTGTGCTGTCGGGGTATCCGCATCTGGAAGAGGCGTACAAAGTTGGCGAGCTACTGTTCCCGCATCTGGATGTATCGATCCCTGAAATTCCACAGCCACAGCGTCTGCACCAACAAGGCGAAGCGGTGGCTAACGAATTTATTCCTCGTAAGGTCGCGCAAAGCTAAGGAGCACGCTGATGACAACACCGAAAAACAGGTGGTTATTGCGCCTTGCACCCTGGTTTTTGCCGGTAGGTCTGGTGGTGCTCTGGCAGATAGCCTCGTCAATGGGCTGGCTATCCACCCGCATCCTGCCCTCCCCGGAGGGCGTGGTCGAAGCCTTCTGGACGCTCTCCGCCAGCGGTGAGCTTTGGCAGCATCTGGCGATCAGCTCCTGGCGCGCGCTGATCGGATTCTCGATCGGTGGATCGTTAGGTTTGATGCTGGGACTCATTAGCGGTCTTTCACGCTGGGGGGAACGCCTGTTGGATACGTCGGTACAGATGCTGCGTAACGTCCCCCATCTGGCGCTGATCCCGCTGGTGATTTTGTGGTTCGGCATTGATGAATCCGCCAAAATCTTTCTCGTCGCCTTGGGCACTCTGTTCCCGATTTACATCAACACCTGGCACGGGATCCGCAATATCGATCGCGGCCTGGTGGAGATGGCGCGCAGCTATGGGTTGTCCGGCTTTTCACTGTTTATCCATGTGATCCTCCCCGGTGCCCTGCCCTCGATTATGGTTGGCGTACGTTTTGCTCTCGGCCTGATGTGGCTGACGCTGATCGTTGCGGAGACTATTTCAGCCAATGCCGGCATTGGTTATCTGGCGATGAATGCCCGAGAATTTCTGCAAACCGACGTGGTGGTAGTGGCCATCATTCTCTATGCCCTGCTCGGCAAACTTGCCGATGTCAGCGCCCAACTGCTGGAGCGGATCTGGCTGCGCTGGAACCCGGCTTACCATGTGAAGGAGGCTACTGTATGAATACCGCTCGCTTGAATCAGGGTACGCCGCTTTTGCTGAGCGCCGTGACCAAACAATACGCCGCCAATACGGTGCTGAATCAATTAGATCTGCATATTCCGGCAGGGCAATTTGTTGCCGTAGTGGGCCGCAGCGGCGGTGGCAAAAGCACCTTGCTGCGCCTGCTGGCTGGGCTGGAATCGCCCACTTCAGGCGCATTACTTGCCGGAACCACCCCACTGGCAGAGATTCAGGATGATACGCGCATGATGTTTCAGGATGCACGTCTGCTGCCATGGAAAACGGTTATCGATAACGTTGGTCTGGGGCTGAAAGGTCAATGGCGCGATGCGGCCCGTAATGCGTTGGCCGCTGTTGGCCTAGAAAACCGGGCACAGGAGTGGCCTGCCGCCCTGTCTGGCGGGCAAAAACAGCGCGTGGCCCTGGCGCGGGCATTAATTCACCGCCCTGGTCTGTTGTTACTGGATGAACCGCTCGGCGCGCTGGATGCGTTAACCCGTCTTGAGATGCAGGATCTGATCGTCTCGCTGTGGCAGGATCACGGCTTTACGGTGCTGCTGGTGACGCACGATGTCAGTGAGGCCGTCGCGATGGCAGACCGCGTGCTGTTGATCGAAGATGGCAAAATCGGGCTGGATCTGACGGTGGATATTCAGCGCCCCCGCCGTTTGGGATCGGTGCGGTTAGCCGAGCTGGAAGCGGAAGTGTTGAACCGGGTTATGAAACGCGGCGAGACGGAACAACCGATCCGTCGACATGGATAAACACTCAGAAAACAAGGCCCGGTAGCGCTTACCGGGCCTTTTGCCGGATGGCGGCGTTACCGCCTTATCCGGCCTACTAAACTACAGGTCAACGTTTCAGGCTAACGCTTTGTCAATCTTCTCAAACAGATCGCCGGAGAGATTCTCGAGGCCTTTCAACTGTTCCAGCGCCGCACGCATCTTCGCCTGACGTTTGGCATCATAACGTTTTAAACGAATCAACGGCTCAATCAGACGTGACGCCACCTGCGGATTGCGGCTGTTCAGTTCAGTCAGCATGTCGACCAGGAACTGATAACCGCTGCCATCTTCCGCATGGAAAGCCGCCGGGTTGCTGCCCGCAAAAGCACCAATCAGCGAACGGATGCGGTTCGGATTACTCATACTGAAGGAACGATGCTTCAGCAGACCGCGTACCGTTTCCAGCACGTTTCTCGCCGGGCTGGTGGATTGCAGGATAAACCATTTATCCATCACCAGACCGTCATGATGCCACTTATCGTCATACTCCTGCATCAATGCGTCGCGGCATGGCAGTTGCGCCGCCACAGCAGCGGACAGCGCCGCCAGGGCGTCAGTCATATTGTTCGCTTCACGGTACTGCTTGCTGACCAGCGTGTCAGCCAGATGGGTTTCGCCAAAGGCCAGGAAGCGCAGGCAGGCATTGCGCAGCGTACGTTTGCCAATATCAGCATGCTCAACGCGGTACTCGTCAAGATGATTAGCGTTATAGATGGCGAGGAATTCATCCGCCAGTTCAGCCGCCAGAGTGCGGGTCAATGCTTCGCGAACCTCCGTTATCGCCACGGGATCAATGATGTCGAACAGTTCGGCAATTTCATTCACCGAAGGCAACGTCAGGATTTCTGCCGCCAGCGCCGGATCGATTTTCTCATCGAGCAAAATCGCGCGGAATGCATCGGCCACATGTACCGGCAGCGACAGCGGCTGTCCCTGCTGATGACGGGCAACGTTGAGCTTAATATAGGTCGCCAGCAGACTTTGCGCCGCATCCCAACGCGAGAAATCGTTACGCGCATGACGCATCAGGAAGGTTAGTTGCTGATCGCTCCATTTGTATTCCAGTTTTACCGGTGCGGAGAATTCGCACAGCAGTGCCGGAACCGGCTGGAAGTAGACGTTATCAAAGACAAACGTCTGTTCTGCCTGGGTGACGTTGAGCACGGCATTCACCGGATGCCCGCCTTTTTGTAGCGGGATCACTTTCCCTTCGTTGTCATACAACTCGAGGGCGAAAGGAATATGCAGCGGTTGTTTCTCGGCCTGATCCGGCGTGGCTGGCGTACGCTGACTGATGGTCAGCGTGTATTGTTCCGTTGACGGATTGTAGTCATCACGCACGGTCAGAATCGGCGTACCGGACTGACTGTACCAGCGACGGAAATGCGAGAGGTCGACGTTGGACGCATCTTCCATCGCCTGCACAAAATCATCACAGGTAGCAGCGCTGCCGTCATGACGCTCAAAGTACAGCTGCATCCCTTTCTGGAAGTTAGCCTCACCCAGCAGGGTGTGGATCATACGAATGACTTCAGCGCCCTTTTCGTACACGGTCAGGGTATAGAAGTTGTTCATTTCGATGACCATATCCGGGCGGATAGGGTGCGCCATCGGACTGGCGTCTTCGGCAAACTGCAAGCCGCGCATGGTACGTACATTGCTGATACGGTTTACCGCGCGTGAGCCGAGATCGGAACTGAACTCCTGATCGCGGAACACGGTTAAACCCTCTTTCAGACTCAACTGGAACCAGTCGCGACAGGTCACACGGTTGCCGGTCCAGTTATGGAAATATTCGTGACCAATAACGCGTTCAATATCGAGATAGTCTTTGTCGGTGGCCGTATCGGTGCGGGCCAGCACATATTTGGAGTTAAAGATGTTCAGACCTTTATTCTCCATCGCGCCCATATTGAAGAAATCAACGGCAACAATCATATAGATGTCGAGGTCATACTCGAGGCCGAAACGCTCCTCATCCCATTTCATGGAGTTTTTCAGCGAGGTCATTGCCCACGGCGCACGGTCCAGATTGCCGCGATCGACGTACAGTTCCAGCGCCACTTCTCGTCCTGAGCGGGTGGTAAAGGTGTCACGCAGGACATCGAAATCACCGGCTACCAGCGCAAACAGATAGCACGGTTTCGGGAACGGATCCTGCCACTGCACCCAGTGTCGACCGTTTTCCAGTTCACCCTGCGCCACGCGGTTGCCGTTAGAGAGCAGGAACGGATATTGGGTTTTATCGGCGATAATTTTGGTGGTAAAACGCGCTAGAACATCGGGTCTGTCGAGATACCAGGTAATATGGCGGAACCCTTCCGCTTCACACTGGGTGCACAGCGCATCGCCGGACTTATACAGTCCTTCCAGCGCGGTATTGGCCGCCGGACTAATCTCATTCACGATCTGCAGCGTAAAACGTTCCGGCAGCTGACTGATAACCAGAGCGCCCTCTTCTTCTTTATACGCTGTCCACGGTTCGTCGTTCACGTGGATTGACACCAGGGTCAGATCTTCGCCATTCAGCCGCAGGGGCGCATCGGACGCACCATGACGGACAGCCTGGCTCACTGCGGTGACCACGGTTTTTTCAGCATCCAGGTCAAAGGTCAAGTCAATATCAGTAATCTGGTAATCCGGCGCACGATAGTCGTGACGGTATTTGGCTTGTGGCTGTTGTGTCATAAAAAAACCTTTAGCATCTTTGGTAGAGTCTCGGCTTCAGTCTATTCCTGTTGCGTAAATCGCGCTACGCAGAATGTTCATCTTTTCAGGCACAAACACCCTTTTTGCTACATTTTCATAACACGTGGCACGAATTGCCCTCGACCAGAAAGAGAGCTTATGGTGTGATCGGGGTTCAATAAATCGCTAAACAGGGTATACTCCAGCGGTTTTCTTAGTTGTTTATTGTACTAAACGCTCCCGTGAGAGGATGCTACTGCGCACCTATGACACAATTCGCTTCTCCTGTTCTGCACTCGCTGCTGGATACAGACGCTTATAAGTTGCATATGCAGCAAGCCGTTTTTCACCACTACTATGATGTACAAGTAGCGGCTGAATTTCGTTGCCGTGGCGATGACCTGCTCGGTATTTACGCTGATGCTATTCGTGAGCAGGTGAATGCTATGCAGCACCTGCGGCTGCAGGAGGACGAGTACCAGTGGCTCTCCGGCCTGCCTTTCTTTAAAGCTGATTACCTCGCCTGGTTACGCGATTTCCGTTATAAGCCGGAACAAGTTTGCGTCACCAACGATAACGGTAAGCTGAACATCCGCTTAACCGGTCCATGGCGTGAAGTGATCATGTGGGAAGTCCCGCTGCTGGCAGTTATCAGCGAACTGGTGCACCGTTACCGTTCGCCCGAATCAGGCGTTCCACAGGCACTCAATGAGCTGGAAAGCAAACTAGTCGAATTCTCTGCTTTAACGAAAGATGTCGATATGTCCCGCTTCCATCTGATGGATTTCGGTACGCGCCGTCGTTTTTCACGCGAAGTACAGCAGGCCATTGTTAAACGCTTGCAGCAAGAATCCTGGTTTGTCGGCACCAGCAACTACGATCTCGCCCGCCGTCTGTCATTAACCCCGATGGGTACACAGGCGCATGAGTGGTTCCAGGCTCATCAGCAAATCAGCCCAGAGCTTGCCACCAGCCAGCGTGTTGCGCTGGCCGCATGGTTAAATGAATATCCTGACCAACTCGGGATTGCACTGACCGACTGCATCACCATGGACGCGTTTTTACGCGACTTTGGCGTCGAGTTTGCGACCCGTTACCAGGGCTTACGTCACGACTCAGGCGATCCGGTAGAATGGGGTGAAAAAGCCATTGCCCATTATGAAAAACTGGGGATTGATCCGCTGAGCAAAACGCTGGTGTTCTCAGATAACCTCGATCTGAAAAAAGCGATTGAGCTCTACCGCCACTTCTCTTCTCGCGTACAGTTGAGTTTTGGCATTGGTACACGGCTAACGTGTGATATTCCGCAGGTTAAGCCGCTCAATATTGTTATCAAGCTGGTGGAGTGTAACGGTAAACCGGTGGCGAAGTTATCTGACAGCCCCGGCAAAACCATCTGCCACGATAAAGCGTTTGTTCGTGCGTTGCGCAAAGCTTTCGATTTGCCGCATATTAAAAAAGCCAGTTAATCCTCACAGGGAGCCACATCGGCTCCCTTTTCGCGTTTATTTCCGAAATCTTTCACTCCAGCAACGAATTCTGCTTGTCTGATTGCAGATGCCAGGTAACATAGGTATCCCCCCCATTACGGGTGGACATGTGTTTATATATCCGACTATTAACAGAGAGAATATTATGAGCGTTGTGCCTGTAGCCGACGTACTCCAGGGCCGCGTAGCCGTTGACAGCGAAGTCACCGTGCGCGGATGGGTGCGTACCCGCCGAGATTCAAAAGCTGGCATCTCCTTCCTCGCCGTTTATGACGGTTCCTGCTTTGATCCTGTACAGGCCGTCATCAATAATTCTCTGCCCAATTACAATCAGGACGTATTGCGCCTGACAACGGGCTGTTCAGTTATCGTAACGGGTAAAGTCGTTGCGTCGCCTGGACAGGGACAGAGCTTTGAAATTCAGGCCACTGAGGTTGAAGTCGCGGGCTGGGTTGAAGATCCTGACACCTACCCGATGGCGGCCAAGCGTCACAGCATTGAGTATCTGCGTGAAGTCGCGCATATGCGTCCGCGTACCAACATGATTGGTGCGGTAGCGCGTGTACGTCATACGCTGGCGCAAGCGCTGCATCGTTTTTTCCACGAGCAGGGTTTCTTTTGGGTATCCACGCCGCTGATTACAGCTTCCGATACGGAAGGTGCGGGTGAAATGTTCCGCGTTTCTACGCTGGATCTGGAAAACCTGCCGCGTAACGATCAGGGAAAAGTTGATTTCGATAAAGACTTCTTCGGTAAAGAAGCCTTCCTGACCGTTTCTGGTCAGTTGAACGGCGAAACCTACGCCTGCGCCCTGTCCAAAATTTATACCTTTGGCCCGACGTTCCGTGCAGAAAACTCTAACACCAGCCGTCACCTGGCGGAGTTCTGGATGCTGGAGCCAGAAGTGGCTTTCGCCAACCTGGACGACGTGGCAGGCCTCGCTGAAGCCATGCTGAAGTATGCTTTCAAGGCCGTACTGGCAGAGCGCGCGGATGATATGAAATTCTTCGCTGAACGTGTCGACAAAGATGCGATTTCACGCCTGGAACGTTTCATTGACGCCGACTTCGCGCAGGTGGACTACACCGACGCGGTAAGCATTCTCGAAAAATGCGGCAAACAGTTTGAAAACCCGGTTTACTGGGGTGTGGATCTCTCTTCCGAGCACGAACGTTATCTTGCTGAAGAGCACTTCAAAGCGCCAGTCGTGGTTAAAAACTATCCGAAAGATATTAAAGCGTTTTATATGCGCCTTAACGAAGACGGTAAAACCGTTGCGGCAATGGACGTACTGGCCCCGGGAATCGGTGAAATCATCGGTGGTTCTCAGCGTGAAGAGCGTCTGGACGTGCTGGATGCCCGTATGCTGGAGATGGGTCTGAACAAAGAAGATTACTGGTGGTATCGCGACCTGCGCCGCTACGGTACTGTTCCGCATTCCGGCTTCGGCTTAGGCTTCGAGCGTCTGATTGCCTACGTTACTGGCGTGCAGAACGTCCGTGATGTCATTCCATTCCCACGTACTCCGCGTAACGCCAGCTTCTAAAGCTGAATTTTTAATTCAAAGGCCAGCATTCATTGCTGGCCTTTTTTGTAACCGCTCCACGTAACAGGGATCCCCATCACACGTTAAATACAACCCTTCGATTCCCCTCTTCCTGTTACGTAATATTTCACCGCAACACATTTGCACAAAAAATAATCAGCAATTTTATTGTGGATTAGCATTTTCTGATTAAATAGTACATTTTTTAACCTTTCACATAGCAATCCAGATGTCCATAAATTGCCTTCGGTAAAATCAGTCCTTTTAGTCACAGCAGAGAAAAAGCGGTCTTAGCAAAATTAAACATAAGAAAATCATATAAATAGAAATAACGGCGGCGATTTTTAGCGCGCAGACATCTGAACTTTGAAGTTGTTCACAAAGTTGCACAAAAATAACATCTTGTTACATATTTTTTCTTTTTGAAACTAAATCTTTATATTTGTAGCACTTTGAGAGTAGCGAAACGGTAGTTTGAATGGAAAGATGCCTGTCAGACACATAAAGACACCAAACTCTCATCAATAGTTCCGTAAATTTTAATTGACGGAATTTATTGGCGGCAGTGGCAGGTGTCATATAAAAACCGATGAGGGTAATAAATAATGATGAAGCGCAATATTCTGGCAGTGGTTATCCCTGCTCTGCTGGTAGCCGGGGCAGCTAACGCTGCAGAAGTTTATAACAAAGATGGCAACAAAGTAGATATCTACGGTAAAGCCGTAGGTCTGCACTATTTTTCCAAGCACAACGGTGAAAATGCCTACGCTGCTAACGGCGATCAGACATACGCCCGTCTTGGTTTCAAAGGGGAAACTCAGATTAACGACCAACTGACCGGCTACGGCCAGTGGGAATACAACTTTGCCGGCAACAATGCTGAAGGCTCAAACGCGCAGGACGGTAACAAAACTCGTCTGGCGTTTGCCGGTCTGAAATTCGGCGATGCAGGCTCCTTCGACTACGGTCGTAACTACGGTGTCGTATACGATGCACTGGGTTACACCGATATGCTGCCAGAATTCGGTGGTGATACCGCCGCTTCTGACCAGTTCTTCTCCCAGCGTAACGGCGGTCTCGCAACCTACCGTAACTCCAACTTCTTCGGCCTGGTTGAAGGCCTGAACTTCGCCGTTCAGTACCTGGGCAAAAACGAGCGTGATGACGTTCGTCGCTCTAACGGCGATGGCGTTGGCGGTTCTATCAGCTACGAATTCGACGGCTTCGGTATCGTAGGTGCTTATGGTGCGGCTGACCGTACCGATGCTCAACAAAACCCGGCTCTGCGCGGTCATGGCGACAAAGCTGAGCAGTGGGCGACCGGCGTTAAGTACGATGCGAACAACATCTACCTGGCGGCGAACTACAGCGAAACCCACAACGCAACCCGTATCGCTAACGGTTATGCTAACAAAACTGAAGACGTGCTGTTGGTTGCCCAGTATCAGTTCGACTTCGGCCTGCGTCCGTCCCTCGCCTATACCAAATCTAAAGGTAAGGACATTGAAGGTATCGGTGACGTAGATCTGGTGAACTACTTCGAAGTGGGTGCGACTTACTACTTCAACAAAAACATGTCCACCTATGTTGATTACATCATCAACCAGATCGATTCTGACAACAAACTGGGCGTAGGTTCTGACGACACCGTTGCAGTGGGTATCGTTTACCAGTTCTAATAGCAGACCTCTTTGTTAAATGCCTAAAAAACAGGACTTCGGTCCTGTTTTTTTATCTCTGCTAGCGGATTCTTGCGTCTTAAAAAAACACCTCAGCTTTTCGTCAGTAACGGTTGGCATTTTGTAAATCTACCGTTAACCTGATAGCGGACTTCTCTTCTGTAATCACTATGGAACCTCGTCATGTTTGAGAACATTACCGCCGCTCCTGCCGACCCCATTTTGGGTCTGGCTGATTTGTTTCGTGCCGATGACCGCCCAGGAAAAATAAACCTCGGGATCGGTGTATATAAAGATGAGACAGGCAAAACGCCGGTACTGACCAGCGTTAAAAAAGCCGAGCAATATATACTGGAAAATGAAACCACCAAAAACTACCTTGGCATTGACGGTATTCCAGAGTTTGGTCGTTGCACTCAGGAATTACTGTTTGGCAAAGAGAGTTCGCTTATCAACGACAAACGCGCACGTACGGCACAGACCCCAGGCGGCACTGGCGCACTGCGTGTAGCAGCTGATTTCCTGGCAAAAAACACCTCGGCTAAACGCGTTTGGGTAAGCAACCCGAGCTGGCCGAACCATAAGAGCGTCTTTAACTCTGCCGGTCTGGAAGTTCGTGAATATAATTATTACGATGCGGCAAACCATTCATTAGACTTTGATGCGATGCTGGCAAGCCTCAGCGAAGCGCAGGCAGGCGACGTGGTGTTATTCCACGGCTGCTGCCATAACCCAACCGGTATCGATCCTACGCTGGAGCAGTGGCAAACGCTGGCTCAGCTTTCCGTCGATAAAGGTTGGTTGCCGCTGTTTGACTTCGCCTACCAGGGTTTTGCCCGTGGTCTGGAAGAAGATGCGGAAGGTCTGCGCGCATTCGCGGCACTGCACAAAGAGCTGATCGTCGCCAGCTCCTACTCCAAGAACTTTGGTTTGTACAATGAGCGCGTAGGTGCCTGTACGTTGGTTGCAGCCGATGCTGAAACCGTTGACCGCGCGTTTAGCCAGATGAAATCAGCCATTCGTGCTAACTATTCCAACCCGCCTGCACACGGCGCATCCGTAGTCGCTACGATTCTGAGCAACGACGCGCTGCGCGCCATCTGGGAACAAGAGCTGACTGATATGCGCCAACGCATTCAGCGCATGCGTTTACTGTTCGTGAATACGCTGCAGGAGAAAGGTGCAAGCCGCGACTTCAGCTTTATCATCAAACAAAACGGCATGTTCTCATTCAGCGGCCTGACCAAAGAGCAGGTTCTGCGCCTGCGTGAAGAGTTTGGTGTCTATGCCGTCGCTTCCGGACGTGTAAACGTAGCCGGAATGACGCCAGATAACATGGCGCCGCTGTGCGAAGCGATTGTCGCAGTACTGTAATCAATAGCGCACAAAAAAAGGCCGCAATCGCGGCCTTTTTATTTATCTGCGGTTTTACCAGACAGGCATTTCATCCTGCAGAAACGGGTTATGTAACCGTTCGTGGCCCAGCGTAGAAAGTGGACCGTGGCCCGGAATAAACGTCACGTCATCGCCCAGCGGCAACAGTTTACGTTTAATCGAATCGATCAATTGACTGTGATCGCCGCGCGGGAAATCACTGCGCCCTACGCCACCTTTGAAAATCACGTCACCCGAAATCAGTAACTTTGACTGCTCATCAAAGAAGACCACATGCCCTGGCGTGTGACCGGGACAATGGAGCACCTGTAATGTGACATTACCCACGCTTACCCGATCGCCTTCATTTAACCAGCGATCGGGCGTCAGCGGCTCACAATCTCCCAGGCCAAACATCCGGCTCTGAGCAGGCAACCCCTGTAACCAGAACTCATCTTCTTTTTCCGGGCCAATAACCGGTACACCATAATGCTGTGCCAGTTCAGCCGCCGCCCCTACGTGGTCAAGATGACCATGGGTAAGCAGGATCTGCATAAGCGTCAGACCGCTGGCATCCACTTCCTGTTTGATTTTCTCGGCATCGCCGCCGGGATCGACCAGCGCGGCCAGACGTGTCTGCTCACACCAGATTAACGAGCAGTTCTGGGCAAATGCAGTGACCGGAATAATACGATAGTTCATACAGCTCCTGTTTCATTAAGCTTACGGATCACCAGTGCCGTGCAGGTCCGGTGTCAATATGCACAAAGTTACTGCTGGGGTAGTATCCTACACCACCTGCGCGCATAGATAACGCAGCTTTGCGAATATTACTTAATGCGATGCCTTCAATATGGAAATCCATAGCCTGGCCTTTCGTGTGGTAGCTTTTCTTAGCGACACCACGGCTGCGCGCACGGAGTTCATTATTGGTATCGATTGAGCGATAGCCAGAGATCAGCTGTACGGGTTTACGCGTGCCCAGCAGACCCTGCAGACGGAAGAGTTGGTCAAACAATCCCGGGTCAATGGATTTCACTTTATTGGCCCGAAAATCACGGAAAAAGTGGTTAAGTTTTGCTAATTCGTCCTGAATATAGCCCCTGCCATCAAAAAACTCTGCTTTTATTGACTCACCGGTATGCAGGTTATTCAGAGTCAATATACGCGGACGTGGGGTGGAGAGTGTGGCAAACGCAGGCGTAGGCAGGATGGCAGCGCCGAGGGCAATGCCACCAAGCGCCAGCAGTTTGCGGCGATTAGCGTCAAATTTGTCCATGGTATTAAGGTCTACAAGGTCAATGTTATCGTATGTATGCTCTAGCGCACGCGGGAAACCTTATCTGGCTAAGTAGTCCACGTCAAGGCTCCCAACCCCAGGAAATACGGGGCTTGCAGCCATTTAGCCCCATTTCCAACATAACTTACGACAATCATTTTCCTCGAACTGCTTCATTTATCTGATTAATTGTTCGGCTTTTGACACAATTTGTGCGCTGGATCGCGCTGTCAGATCGTAATTGTAAATATCTGTACGATACTGCGTCCGCCCATCCGCCCCCACAAACGCGGTCAGGTAGTAAAGATTGACCGGAATATTCTGACGAATATTCACGTACCGCGTATCCCCTTGCTTCAGGGCGTCCGAGATGCGCGTATCATTCCAGCCCGCATCCTGTAGCAGCATATTCGCCAGCTCAGATGCCTTATTCACACGCACGCAGCCTGAGCTAAGCGCCCGCGTATCTTTCTGGAACAGGTTGTGGTTTGGCGTATCGTGCAGATAAATAGCATCTGAACTCGGCATATTAAATTTATAACGGCCGAGCGAGTTACGCGCGCCCGGCGCCTGCTGAAAGCGGAACGGCAGATTCGATGCGGTAATGGTCGCCCAGTCAACCTGCCATGGATCTATCGTCTCTTTGCTATTCCAGCCGCGCATTACGGTATAGCCGTGACGCTCAAGGTATCCCGGGTCATTCCACACCTTAGGCAGAATATCTTTACGTGCCAGCGTCGGCGGTACGTTCCACGGTGGGTTAACGACCACATTATTCAGCGCACTGCTCATCATCGGCGTTTTGCGATCGGGACGCCCGACAATAACGCGTGAGGCTAGCACCTGATTGCCGTTCTGATAATAAACCAGCGAGTAGGCAGGAATATTCACCATGATACCGGTAGACAAATCACTCGGCAGCAGGCGCAAACGCTGAATATTCAACGCCAGCACACCTGCACGCTGAGCGGGCGTTACGTTCAGCCAGTCACGCGTTGCGGGTCCAATGGCGCCATCGGCCCCCAACCCCTGCCACGTCTGGAAACGCTTCACCGCCGCAACCAGTTCACTGCCGTAAGCGCTACGCCCTTCTTTAGCAGCCGTACTGACGACTGATTCAAGCATCCCGGTGCGGCGTAAGATTTCACGCAACGCGGGGATATCGTTACTCCACTCGCCAGGACGCAGCGTCGCGGTACTGGTTAACTGCGGCCAGGGACGCGTATCGCTCACCAGTTTTAACAACGATTCATGCATGGCTGCATACTGCGGATGCTGAGGCGCCAGGCCGGTAATAAACGACGTCAGTTGCCCATTATCCAGCGCCACCTGCCATTGGTTGATCACGGAAATCGGCGGAGTTGCCAGCGCATAGGGCTTATTACTGTAGAGCCAGCGATTACCTTTGACGGGGATATTTGCGATAAAGTGCAGATATCCCATCAGGGCATCAGAAAGCACGATGTCTCGCGCCTGGCCCGTTACCGCCGGGTCGGTAAGCAATGCGACCCAAGTGGTAAATTGCGGCTGAAATCCGGCAATCGCCACCTCGGCTAACTGTTGCTGAAACGCTTTTACCGCATCTCGATTTTCCCACATCGGTTTCATTTCGCGAGCGGCATACAGCAATTCCAGCTGGCTCATATAAACCGGCGTGAAGCCCGCGGGAAGTTGAGATTGTAATTTGGCGCGAGTGCTATCGACAGACACGCCCTCCGGCAGCGGTTGAATACCCGCCATGATAGCAGTCGCGGAAGATTGAACCTGCGGTTGCGGTAACGCTGTTGGCTGTTCACTGACGGACGCTGAGCTGTCGCCAGGGATCATTTCAGGCTCATCGGCCTGCGCATTGAACAGTGGAGCGAATGTTACGGCCAGGCACAAACTAATTGCCGACAGCCGACGACCACACATTTTATTAAGCAACATCCCTTGCCCCCTGTTTTCTTTATCATACTTTGAGTAGCCAGGCCGTAGCATTCCCCTTTTGTTTGCTGGGGTCGGACCTGTAAAACGCCAATACACGCTGAAGTATGACTAGCAAGCCTGCCACGAGTTAGGCTTACCTTTAGTATATAAACATCAAATAGTTTTTGCCTAACCTAATGTAAAGAAGTCTAAAGAAATTACACCAGGCATTATGTGCTTTTCAGAAAAGAAGAAGGCGGCTATTTAGCCGCCTTCTTACTTAGCTTGCCTGCGAGGAAGCGTCTTCCGTTCCTGGCAGTGGCTCAGGTAACTGCGGGGCAAACCCGCGCAGGCCCACCACGTGAACATGCTCGGTGTTCTGGAAGACTTTACGTACCAGTTTATAGGTGGTGCCTTTCTCCGGGCTGATGTTTTCCGGCGCAGCGATAATCAGTTGCATCTGCAAACGCTCGCACAGTTCAAACAGGGTCGCGATAGAGCGGGCATCAAGTCGCGCAGCTTCATCAAGGAACAGCAGACGACAAGGCGAGATATCTTTACCGCGCAGTCTGCGACCTTCGTCTTCCCAGCTCTGCACAACCATCACCAGAATAGACATCCCGGTACCGATCGCCTCACCCGTTGACAGTGCGCCAGATTCAGCACGCAGCCAGCCGTCTGAACCACGGTTAACCTCGACTTCCATTTCCAGATAGTTACGGTAGTCCAGCAGCTCTTCACCAATGGTTTGCGGCGTGCGTTGCCCCATATCAATCTGCGGATTCAGACGCTGATACAGCTTCGCCAGCGCTTCAGAGAAGGTCAGACGGTTGCTGTTAAACAGATCCTGATGCTGTTCATGCTGCTCGGAAAGTACGTCCAGCAAGGTGGCGTGGGTTTCACGCACGTTGACGTTCAGACGAACGCTATTTACCTGGCCAAACGATACGCTTTGCAGACCCTGGTTCAACATACGGATACGGTTTTGTTCGCGCTGAATCGTCTTACGAATGATGTTCGCCACGCTGCGGGAGCTGATCGCCAGCTTCTGTTCACGCGAGGTTAATTCTTCCGTCAGACGGCTCAGTTCGATCTCCATCTGTTCAATCGCTTCCACCGGATCGTCGGTGCGAATAATATCCTGACGAATACGTTCACGCAGATGCTGATAAACCGCGACAAAGAACTGAATTTTACGCTCCGGGCGCTTCGGATCTTCAGACATGCGCAACACATCACGCAGGTGTTCGTTATCCGCCACCGCCAGACGCAGCGCGCCCAACGCCTTATCCGACATCGAACGCAGTTCATCGCCAGAAAGATACGCCAGCTCGCGACGGTGCAGACGGCGTTCAACGCCATTGTCTTTCACCATGCGCATGACCGCACACCAGCCGGCTTTCGCGGTGACTACCTGTTCGCGCATCTCAAAATAATCGCGTTCCAGTTTGCGCAATTTGCGGGTCAGGTTATCCATCTCCGCTTCGCAGAAGGTCAGCGCTTTTTCCAGTTGGTTACGGCGCGCACGGTTGTTACTGAGCTGCGCATGCAGTTCATCACGACGGATACGGGCACGCTCTTCCGCGCCGCTGTCAGCACGAACGCCGATATCCTGCAGTTCACGTTGTAAATCGTTGAGCAGTTCTTTTTTAGTGTCATAGGAGCTTTTCAGCGACGCCATGACCTGGTTGTACTGGCTTAACTGCGCGGCGTGGCTGCGCAGCGCTTCACGAGCGCGGGTACGTTCAGCTTCCGCCTGTTCCAGACGCTGGCGCAGTTTTTCGTTCAGATCGCTGTTGCCGCTCAGCATTTCGGCTGAATCGGAATAGCTAAAGTGCGCCCGGCGTTGTACGACCTCAGTCAGCGCAAACGCCTGCTGACGCGCATCACGCTGCATCTGCTGGGAATACGCGTAATCTTCCTTCAGTTGTTCAAACTGCTCAGGGTCATTTTGCAGAACCGAAACCATCGGTTCCAGTTTGGCTAACTGATTACCGTGCTGCTGCACAAAACGCGCCGCTTCCTGAGCTTCATCCAGACGCTCGCGAATTTCGTCCACGCGATCGGCCAGCGTTTCATCAGCCAGCAGATTCAAACGCGGCAGCAGGCGATTCAGCGCAGAAACCCCCTCTTTCGCCTGTTCAAACTGCATACGGCTTTGCTGGTTATCATTTTCATGATTGGTCAGCGCACGCTCCAGCTCAACGCGGCGGCTGTTCAACTGACGAATTTCCGCTTCTGGATCGGCTTCAAACGCCACCGACAAATGGCTGCCGATAAAGCGGCTGAACGCCTGATGCAGGCGCTGAGTTTTCTGGACGTCAAAAGAGAGCGTGGCAAAACGTTCAGACAGCCCTTCACGCTCGGCATGCAGGGTTTCGATACGGCTTTCGCGCGCCGCACGACCAAAAATCGGCACCGTCGGGAAGCGGGAATAACGCCACTGACGTTCGGCGGTTTTCACCACCACCGCTTTTTCCAGCTCATCAACGCTGAAAACACTGTCATCAAACGACTGCGGATCCCCTTCGATAAAATAGAGATCTTCCGGACAATCCGTCAGGCCTTCAAGTTGTTCGGTAATCAGCGACAGATCCGGCACCACGATAGCATGGCGCGATGGACCGTACAGCGCGGAGAAGTACGGCGCATCTTCAAGGCTAACGTCGTCATAAATTTCTGACAGCAGCACGCCACCGAAGCGTTCCGCCAGCGCGTTCAGACGTTGATCTTCCGCCCCGCCGGGCTGACTTAAACGTTCAATTTCTTCATCAACCGCGTTTTTGCGCGCGCCAACTTCATCGCGCTCAACAATGGCTTCACGCTCGCGCTCCAGCAATTGCTGCAGATATTCGGTCACGTCCTGGCTGGAAGTAAACTCTTCGCCGCACTGTTCGCTAAGTTGATTCAGGCTATTTTGCGCGGCCAGCCAGACCGGTGCGCGTTTCATCAAATGCTGGATACGCGACTGCAGCTGTTCCTGTTCCTGACGCAGCGTCATTCGCTGTTCGCTGGCGGACGATACGCTGTCCGACAAAGCGGCGATGCGCGCTTCCAGCTCCTGGTGCAACGCTTCCAGCTCATCGATATCGAACTGTTTACCCTGACGCTTGCAGAATTCCGCCAGAAGACGTTCGGCGTCTTGCTGTTCGCGCAGACGCTGTTCCAGCTCGCTGAGTCGCATACGCAACGGCTGAACCTGTTCGGCCAGGTGACGCTGCTCAACACCTTCCCGCAGCAGTTCACGCGCCACGCTCCAGGCCTCACCACGCGCCAGTGGGCCGTTGATCGCCGCCACCAGCTGATAAGCCTGTTCAAACTGACTGTGCGCGGTTTGCGCCACGCTCATTTTTTGTTCCAGCGTCAACAGTTTTTCTGTAGCTTCCTGCTCTTTGGCCTGGAAGGTTTCCAGCCATTCAGCAGCGCTGTCGGCTGTCAGATCCGGTAAGTGACACAGCTCTTTGGCCCGGCTTAACGCCTGAATTGCCTGGCCATACTGGATAGCTCGCGTTTGCTGGACATCCAGCGCCTGCTGGTAATCGGCAAGCTGACTTTTCAGCTCATCCACCTCCAGCTCAGCAGCTTCCGCGCGGGCTTCGTTTTCATCCTGGCGGTCAACGGCTTCCGCGACGACCTCATTTTGTTCTTCGAGACGGATCTGTAATTCCTCGAGATCCGCTTCATAGCGTTCAATTTTTTCTTGCTGACGCAGCGCGGTTTGCACCAGATTGAGGTGATCGCTTGCGGCCTGGTAATCAGCTTCCAGATCGCCTTCCGCACCGTTGTGCTCGCCCAGCTCGCGCGCCATATCTACGTGTTTATACTGCTCAGCAGCCAACTGCTTGCGTGAGGTATGCAGTTCACGACGATATTCCAGCGCTTTATCCAGATGAATACGGCGCTCGTTGGCATGGCGCATATAATCTGCTGCCACGTAGTTGGTCGCTTCGCTGATCAAATGCTTAAACAGATCGCGGTCAGACTGGGTTACGCGAATCGCTTCCAGCGTCATGCGGTTTTCACGCAGCGCGGCTTCCATATCCTGGAACGCTTTGCGCACGCCACCGTTTTCTGGCAGCAGGTAATCACGCAGTGAGCGGGTAATGGCGCTGGAGATACCGCCATACAGCGAGGCTTCAATCAGACGATAGAATTTACTACGATCGGACGCAGAGCGCAGACGACGGGCAATGATGCCCAGATCGAACATCAGCGAGTGATAATCCGTTATCGAGTTGAACTGCTTAAACTGCACGCCTTCCATCTCATCAAGCTTCTCTTTCAGCTCAGGGAGAGACAGGACGCGCGCCTGGCGTTCGTTCAGCGTTTCCGTAACCAACTGAGTGGGTTGCACCGACATCGGCAACCCCTGAATGGCAAACGGCTTGATATCCACTTTACGATCGCGACCGGCAACCTGTTGCAGACGAACGCCAACAACCACGCGCTGATGGCGGGAGTTGAGGACGTCGAGCATTGAGTAACAGACACCCGCTTTCAGCTTACCGTGCAGACCTTTGTCACGTGAACCGCTGGTCGCACCGGCTTCGGTGGTATTACGGAAATGCAGCAGGGTTAAATCCGGGATGAGCGCCGTAACAAATGCCGCCATGGTCGTGGATTTACCCGCACCGTTACCGCCGGACAGCGTGGTGACCAGTTCATCCAGGTCGAACGTACGGGCAAAAAAACCATTCCAGTTAATCAGCGTAAGTGAGCGAAATTTACCGCGTTCAATCATTATTCTTCTTCTCCACTGTCCGGCTGATTCTCTTCGGGCTCATCGTTGAGCTGCAGGCGGTTCTCGACCGGCATCGCTTCGCCATCACGAATTAAGCGACGCTGGGCTTCACGCGGATCGTCACCGCTGCGCACGTCCGCGCCAAAGCGGAAGACCGATTCCGTGATACGGAATTTGCTGCTGTCGTGGCCCAGAAACCACACCATGCCTAAGCGACGCAGACGGTTTAGCGAAGAACGTACCTTTTCCTGTAGCTTCTGACGGTCAACGTCCGAACCGGTTGAACGATTGTTCACCAGCTTCAGCAGTTTCGCTTCGTCCGCCAGAGTCAACAGCTCGTCGTACAACTCTTGTTGGGTAAAAATCCCTTCATTCGCCAGGCGTTCCGGGCTGAGATAGAGATAGCAAAGAATTTTACCCACCATCATATCCAGTTCGGACAGAACCGAACGCGGAATGAGCGTCGTTGAACGCGGGCGAAGATAGAAGAACCCTTCCGGCGCGCGGATCAGTTCCACGTTATAGCGGCTGTAAAATTCTTCAAAATACTCCTGAAAATCCATCAGGAAGGCATGATTATCCAGTTCATCCAGGCCGATATGTCGGCCCGAACGTAAGGCGCTATCCAGCGCCGGAAATAACGGATTCGCCAGCGCCAGCGCCAGCTTTACCGGCATCACTTGTTCAATATTTGTCAATGACATGCGCCTGTACCTTGGCTCCGTAATCATTAATCGGCTGCCATTTAGCTGGCAGTCCGGTGAAATCTGCTTGCGCTACGCCAAGACGTACCGCCTGATCGATAACAATACGCGCGACGTCGAAGTGACGCGCACGTGGATATTGCGCCAGATACTCGCGCACTACCAAACCGAGATCCAGTGGCGTTTGTCTGGATTTGTAGATAGCCAACTGTTCTTCGATGATCGCCGCCAGTTGCTCACGGATCTCGTTAAACTCTTCATATTCCAGATCTGTCGGAAGTTCACCGGTGACCTCTTCGTCACGCAGGACCATCTCTTCATCACGCATATCGAGCAGACGGTCGGCATTGGCATAAGTCAGCGCCCACGGATCGTCAAAATAAGTCTGCACGGACTGGCGCAAACGCTGGGCAAAGACGCGGTTTTTATCCATATCAATCGCGGTACGGATAAACTTATGCACGTGACGATCGTAACCGATCCACAAATCAATAGACTGCTGACCCCAACTGATAATGCGGTCGAGTTTGCTTTGTAAGTCAAACACCAGTCTGTCGACAAAATGCAAATCGTCATGCGTCATCGTGGCATCCTGGATGCGTAACAGGTTTGCCTGTAGCTTATCGCCCGCCGCTTCCAACGTATCCTGCAGTTCGCGCAGCGTCCCGGAAGTTTCAGAAAGCAGCAGTTCACAGCTGGAAATCGCCGCCCGCCAGTCTTTGTTCAGCAACTGGGCGATATCGTCTTTCACCTGCTGCTGCTGTTCATCCATGATGCGCTGGGTGAGATCGATACTGTCAAAAATCTCCGCCACCGAATATTTCAATGGCGCATATACATTGCGATGCCAGTGAAACTCATCGCCACCTTCCGCCGCCGCATCCGCCGCGCGCTTCAATTCACCGGCCACAATCGACAACTGCATAGAAAGACGCAGTGTAGAGAATTCGCGTTGACGAATATAATAATCGGTGATGCCAATGCCGAGCGGCGTCAAACGATAAATCGCGTTTCCTTCTGCCTGCTCGCTGGTAAAGCGGTTCAGCAGACGTTGACGCACCATATCGTTGATCGCGTTGTTCGCGCGTACACCAATGGTTTCGCTGGTTTGCTCAAACGCATCACTCACATGGCGGAACGCATCCACCAGCTCACCTTCACTCATCTCGCCGTCAAGTCGCTCGCCGTTCAGAGTGGCGACCGCCAGCAGGAACGAAAGTCTGTCTACCGGCAGAGAGATGGAGAAGTCATTTTTTCTGGCCCAGGCAACCAGTTCGGGGACTGTCTGGGAAAATTCACTCATAGGTTATCCTTGCATCTGCGGCTCGGGCCGGACTTTTAATCGCGGTGACATGAATATAGCGCCCAAGGCTGATATACGGTTCCTGGCGGCAATAGCGCGTTTCTAACTCAAGTAACATTTCGTAGTCGTCATGCTGTTTATGCTTATCCCGCAGATAATCATGAAACACACGGACGCCTGTTTTACTCGTTATCTGCCAACCGATCTCTTCCAGCCACTGGTAAACCTGCCCCGGATCGCGTGGGTAGTCCGGTGAAAGCGTACGCTTTTTACGTTTCGGCATCCCCACCTGCACATAGTCAAAGTTCCCTGCGACCATGTTATGCATCAACAGACCGTTAGCATTGTAGAACATTAACGACAGCGCGCCGCCGGGACGCAATACTGACCACAGCGTCTGTAATACGCTGACGGGATCCGTCACCCATTCCAGCACAGCATGAAACAATATCAGATCAACCGGGGTTTCCAAATGCGCAGTAACGTCCTGAGCGGCGCATTGTATAAAATGCATGTTTCCGCTCACACCTTTTGCCTCTGCCGCCTGTTTCGCACGGGCGATCATTTCGCCTGACAGATCGCATAATGTCACGAAGTGCCCACGTTGCGCCATCTTGATGGCCGTTTGCCCTTCACCACCGCCGGCATCCAGAATGTGCAATTTTTGCTCACCGAATGTCGCTAATAATCGATCCAAATCCTGCCAAAGGATAGCCTGTCTTAATTGACCTTTGGTGGTGCCGTAAATGTTACGGGAAAACTTCTCTGCAATGTCATCAAAATTGCGATCCCGCATCGGGCTCTCCACATGCTGGCTTTAGGGTGACTAAGTAAAACCGCTATTTTGTCACACCCACGCCGAGAATGAACCTTCCTGGTGTAATATCCCTGCAGATCCCCTGCTGTATGGTTAAAAAAGGAACCAAAAAGGATGCTTTTTACGCTGAAGAAAGTGATTGGCGGTATGATGCTGCCGCTTCCGCTGATGCTAACGATGATGGGTATTGGCCTGGCGCTGGTCTGGTTTAGCCGCTTTCAAAAAACAGGGAAAGTGTGTATCAGCCTGAGTTGGCTGGCGCTATTACTCCTGAGCTTGCAACCCGTCGCCGACAGCTTGCTGAAACCTATTGAGGATAGCTATCCCACCTGGCAGGATACGCAAAAAGTAGAATATGTTGTGGTGCTGGGCGGAGGATATACCTGGAACCCACAGTGGGCGCCGAGCTCAAACCTGATTAGCAATAGCCTTCCACGCTTGAATGAAGGTATTCGCCTATGGCGCGCGAATCCAGGGTCGAAGCTTATCTTTACCGGTGCCGCCGCAAAAACGAATAACGTTAGTACCGCGGAAGCCGGCGCCCGCGTAGCACAGTCGCTGGGGGTGCCGCCGGGTGACATCATCACGCTGGATCAACCCAAAGATACTGAAGAAGAAGCAGTGGCAGTAAAGCAGGCCATCGGCAACGCGCCGTTTCTGCTGGTGACCTCCGCGTCGCACTTACCGCGTGCCATGATTTTCTTCCAGCAGGCCGGGCTACACCCGCTGCCAGCACCTGCCAATCAGTTAGCGATTGATTCCCCGCTTAATCCATGGGAGCGGGCAATTCCCTCGCCCGTCTGGTTAATGCACAGCGATCGTGTCGGATACGAAACGCTGGGACGCATCTGGCAGTGGCTGAAAGGAACGGAACATTGACAGAAATGTTGCCTCTTATCAGGCCTACAGATTCAGCGCAGAATTTCAGGCCGGATAATCAGGCGAGCCACGGCAGCAGTGATTTTGTCGCCAGATCAAAGTTGGAACGATTAAAGCGTCCGGTATTGACCAGTTGCGCCACCTCATCCCATAACACATACAACCAGCGCCGCCAGATGAATGACTCCGCCACTGGCGCGCGTTGCAGATATTGCCAAAGCAGGCTTTCCGCCAGCGCATTGTCCATTAAGCGGAACAATTCATATTCTCTTGGCGCCCATAACATCAAGCCCGGCCCCACCATCGCCAGGAGCTGATCGCTACGAGCATCTTTGAGCATGCTGCGTAAACTGAAATTGCCGTGGATCAGCACGCAGTTATCATTAAATCCGGCAAATAAGTCGGGTAAACATTCACGGGTACGGAACAGAATCCGCTTGTCCTGCATCGTCAGCCCAGTATTGTTGAACTGATTCAACGTGCTCCACAAGACCTCGACACGCTGGCGATACCAGGACGGCCAGATATTCTCTTGCGTGTTATCCACCGCTCCCACGCAGCCGCGGCTATCCTGCCGATGCCATGACAGCAAACCTTCTACGATTTGATCTTTTAAATGTTCCCAGCGCTCGGGCGTTCGGGCAGGCGCTTCCACCGGCACGCCGCGTAGACGCTCAAGCAAGAGCACATCAGGACCGGGATGCTCCTCATGCGTTAAGACGCCATAAATGACCGGCATACGTACCGTGCCACTGCGCGCCAGCATGGAGGTTTTCCATGCCAGCTGCTGCGCCATCCCCGGCGTGGTGAAACTTCTCGCCATCAGCGGCATCGGATTACCCTGACTGTCGTACAGTGACCACAGAGCGGTATCCACTTTCTCATTCACGCATTCAATACGACTGAGTTTTTCACCCAGCAGATGGCTGAGTTCGGCACGCAACTGTTCCATTTCAGATTGCCCTCATAAAAGCTACTGCTTTCATAATGAGCGTCGCGCAGACAGATGTCACCCGGATGAGATCAATTGATGAAAAGAAAAGCACAGGGAAAACGTAACGATACGACACTCCTCCCAAAAATACGCGGCATTATGGGGGGAGTGCCATGAGAAAAACTAACGCATTTCGGCGCGAACGCGCTCAAGATCCTCGGCAGTGTCTACGCCAGTACCCGGTACTTCTTTAGCGACGGCCACGTGAATTTTTTCGCCGTACCACAGCACACGCAGTTGCTCCAGCATTTCAATATGCTCAAGTGGGCTGGGCTGCCAGTTAACATAGCGGCGAATAAAACCTGCGCGATAACCGTAAATCCCCAGATGACGCAGGAAGGTATCGCCTACCGTTTCCAGGCTTTTGGCAAAACGGTCACGATCCCAGGGGATGGTTGCGCGTGAAAAATAGAGCGCATAGCCTTCGTTGTCCAGAACGACTTTAACCGCATTCGGATTAAATGCTTCTTCCGCACTATGAATGGGAGCCGCAAGGGTCGCCATGCCAACCTGGCGTTGCGCCAGATTTTCGGCCACCTGACGAATAATGACCGCTGGGATCATCGGCTCATCACCCTGAACGTTCACAATAACGGTATCATCGCTAAAGCCACATTTCTCGACGACTTCCGCCAGACGCTCGGTACCAGACTGATGATCGGCCCGGGTCATGCAAACTTCCCCTCCTACCGCTTCTACCGCACGAGCGACATCTTCATGATCGGTGGCAACGATAATGCGCTCAGCGCCAGATTCACGCGCACGCTCCAGCACATGCACGATCATCGGCTTGCCGTTGATATCCAGCAGCGGCTTGCCCGGCAAACGTGTAGACGCATAACGCGCAGGAATAATGACCACAAAACTCATGATTTACTCTCATCCGCAGTCAGAACGCGGGCTTCAGTTTCCAGTAAAACGGGAATGCCATCACGCAGTGGGAAAGCAAGGTTATCCAGTTTACAAATCAGTTCCTGTTTTTCCTGGTTAAACCAGAGTTTGCCATTGCATACCGGGCAGGCAATGATTTCAAGCAGACGATGATCCATAGTTCCTCCAGATGGACCGGATTGTGAATCCGTAAATATTAACATAATCGCTTAACGGGCTGGGGCTATTTCCCAACCATGACGTGCGCCAGCAAATAAACCTTCAGGGTAGCGTCCCAGCGTCACGCGCGTTGCCTGCTGCCAGCGGGCAAAATCATCAATCGCCTGGAACAACCCTTTTTGCAAAGTAACGCCAGGTTTGACCCCATCCTGTAACCATAGTGAAATCACCTCCAGCACACCTGTTTTACGGTGCATTTTGGCATCCATCCGCCCCACTAACTGTCCACGATGCAGCAACGGCAGGACAAAATAACCGTACTGACGTTTCGCTGCTGGCGTATAACATTCCAGCCGATAGCTAAAATCGAATAGCTGCTCTGCCCGTTTGCGATCCCAGACCACCGGATCAAACGGTGATAAAACCGTGCTATGCGTTGCCGTTAATTTCCCCGCCAGTGCCTGCTCAAGCTGCGGTTGAAGATCGCTATGCAACCACAGGGTTCCCAGCCCTTCAACGTCGACCGGGATAATTTGTTGCTGCTCCTTGCGCACATCACACCAGTTTTTTAACTCCGGGCGCTTCAGGCGATAGTAGTCTGCCAGCCACTGTTCGCGAAAAATCCCCAGACTGCGGGCGCTGTTATCCAGCATGATAATTTCGGCTTCCTCTTGTGAAAGCCTGTCACGTTCATCATCCCAGTGCGGCATGACGCGATGGGTTAAATCATAGACTCGCTGGAAATTACGCCGCTCCACCACCATCACTTTCCCGGCAGTAAACAGTCCTTCAAGGTGTCGCTTATGCGGCTTCCATTCCCACCAGCCGTTGGCTCCCTTACGGGGATGTTCAAAATCGACTGAGCGTACCGGCCCGTTATGGTGGATATGCTGGAGCAATTGCTCAATCTCATGGGCATGTTCTGTCATCCACGCCGCTTTATATTTCCAGCCCATTTTCTCCGGCGCCAGCATGCGGTGGCGTATCAGCATAAAGTCACTGCGCGGCATAAAGCAGGCCTCGTGCGCCCAGTACTCCATCAGTTCACCCTGCCGTAACGAGTCATCCAGCCATTGCGGGGAATAATCACCTAAACGACTGAACAGCACCAGGTAAGGGCTGCGCGCCACAATATTAATGGTATCGATTTGCAATAAAGACATGCGCGAAATGGTGGCAAGAATATCGGCAGGAGATGCCCGGCGGCGTGTTTTTTTCAGCAGTCCTTGGGCGGCAAGATGAAGATGACGAGCATCCGTCAGAGAAAGGTGCGGCAACGACATTTATGACCTCATAAATGATTCGCTGCCGCAGCTTGAATCCGTTAGCGAGTCAGCGAGATTAAGCTATCCAGCAACATATCAAGCCGTTCGCCTGACAAATGTGCGTCCACGGGTAAATACCACCAGTTATCATCAGCAAATGCGCGGCATTTAACCGCATCTTTTTCCGTCATCACCAGCGTTTGCCCTGCGTCTGAAAACGCACTGACGTCACTGTAGGTCAGAGATTGATGATCTGCCAGCGCAATACATTTTTGTGGTTTGGCTCCGCATGCTTCAAGCGTGGCAAAAAAACGGGGCGGATGGCCAATACCCGCCATGGCAACTATATTGCTTAGCTTTGCCACATCACGACGTTCACCCGTGCGTAAATTAACGGCCAGCCCTGGTTCAAGTCGCATGGGGATCTCCCCCGGCTGCGGACTGCCACCGTTAACGATTGTCGCATCCACCGATTTAAGCCGACCTGCGCGTTCCCGCATTGGACCGGCGGGCAGCCACCAGCCATTGCCAAACCGACGTTCGCCGTCAATCACCACGATTTCAACATCTCGCGCCAGACGATAATGCTGTAGACCATCGTCCGTCACAATAATCTGCACATCATGATGCGCCAAAATGGCTTTTACCGCATCCGCTCTGTTCGGAGAGACCGCTACAGGCACGCCTGTACGCTGGTAGATGAGCACTGGTTCATCGCCCGCTTCTGCAGTCGTAGTATCTATTGTCAGCAACAGCGGGTAAGCCGCGGCTTTTCCACCATAACCACGAGAAACCACGCCCACGCGGATACCACGTTGCTGTAGTCGTTCAACCAGCCAAATCACCACCGGCGTTTTACCGTTCCCGCCTGCGGTAAGGTTTCCCACTACGACTACTGGTACCGGCGCACGCCATGCGCGCTTGAGTCCAAGTTTGTAGCATAAGCGGATCCCCCCACTCACCAGACCATACAGCCAGGAGAGTGGAAGTAATAAGCGCCACAGCGGCGATTCACCAGACCAGATACGTGCGATCATTGACCAAATTGCATTTTGTGTAATTGCGCATACACGCCGCGTTGCTCAATCAGCTCGTTATGGGTTCCGCGCTCAACAATCACCCCGTCTTCCACTACGATGATTTCGTCCGCCTGTTCAATGGTAGAAAGACGGTGTGCGATGACCAGAGAAGTACGGTTTTTCTGCAGCTCATCCAGTGCCGCCTGAATCGCGCGTTCGGATTCAGTATCGAGAGCCGACGTAGCTTCATCAAGGATTAGGATCGGACTGTCACGCAGTAAGGCACGGGCGATAGCGATACGTTGACGCTGTCCACCGGAAAGTAGTACGCCGTTTTCGCCAATCACCGTATCCAGACCATTATCCATCTTATTGATGAAATCCATGGCATAGGCCATCTGCGCCGCTTTTTCAATCTGCTCACGGCTGTACAAATCGGTACGCGCGTAGGCGATGTTATTGGCAACCGTATCGTTAAACAGGTGCACATTCTGCGAAACCAAAGCAACCTGATCGCGCAGGGATGCCAGGGTATATTCGCGCAGATCGTGTCCGTCCATCAGAATCTGCCCTTCATCGATATCGTAGAAGCGCGTGATCAGACTGGCGATGGTAGATTTACCTGAACCCGAACGACCAACCAGAGCGACGGTTTTACCCGCCGGAATATTCAGGTTGATGTTACGCAGCGCAGGGACTTCACGTCCTGGATAAGTAAAGGTCACATTGCGGAATTCCAGATCGCCGGTAGCGCGTTCGATAACGCGTTTACCTTCGTCTTTCTCCTGTTCGCTATCCAGAATCGTGAATAAGGTCTGGCATGCCGCCATACCACGCTGGAACTGCGCGTTGACGTTAGTTAGCGATTTCAACGGACGCATCAGCGCGATCATTGACGAGAAGACAACGGTAATGGTCCCTGCCGTCAGGTTTTCCATGACGCTTGGGAAACTGGCTGCATATAACACGAAGGCCAGAGCCAGAGACGCAATCAACTGGATGATAGGATCGGAGATAGAAGAGGCGGAAACCATCTTCATACCCTGTAAACGCATCTTGTTGCTGACTTTATCAAAGCGTTTAGTTTCGACTTCCTGCCCACCAAAAATCAGAACTTCTTTGTGGCCTTTCAGCATCTGCTCCGCACTGGTCGTAACCTGCCCCATGGTGTTTTGCATGTTTTTACTGATGCTACGAAAGCGCTTAGAAACCACACGAATCGCCACTGATACAATTGGCGCCAGTACTATCAGAATCAATGACAGCTGCCAGCTGTAATAGAACATCATGATGAACAGGCCAATAATTGAGGCCCCTTCACGTACCACGGTGATCAGCGCGCCGGAAGACGATGACGCTACCTGCTCTGAATCATAGGTAATACGTGACAGCAACGTACCTGTAGACTGCTTATCAAAAAAGGAGACTGGCATGCCCATCATGTGACCAAACAGGCGACGGCGCATGGTCATAACCACTTTACCCGACACCCATGAGATACAATAGCTGGAGACATAGCTGGTTAAGCCACGAACTATCATCAGTCCAATGACCACCAGCGGCATCCACAGCAGCACCGAGCGATCAGTTTTACCAAAACCATCATCCAGTAATGGCTTGAGGAGCGATAACATGAAGGTATCGCTGGCCGCGTTAAGGACTAACGCTATACCCGCCACGATCAGACCCGATTTAAAAGGCGCTATGGTTGGCCATAGTCGGCGAAACGTCTGCCACGTAGAGAGATCTTTATCGTTATGCATTCAAAAAACCAGCATTTGTTAGAATAGCCGCATATTCTACCCGTTATCCTCCGACACGCCAAACCACTGATGATACCAACGGGGTAAAATCTGATCCCGCATGCTGCGCATTTGCCAGGTTTGAGGGTAAAAATCCAGCGTAATCTGCCCCTGATGTGGCGTATCCAACCATTGATAATCTTGTTGCCGATAGCGGCGCTTCACCTTCCAGGAAGGCAGTCGCCAGGCATTGTAACGGGATGCCGAGGCCAACGCCGCCTGTCCGCCAACACGCTGAATCAGCGCCAGTGATGACGAAGTATTGCTGCCATGGTGTGGAACCTGCATGACAGTGGACTGCAGATGAGACCAGTAGTGACTTAGCATTTTTTGTTCAGCGGGAGACTCAATATCACCGGTCAGAAGAATACTCTGGTATCCGTCATCGACTTTAACCACGCAGGATTGGTTATTCCCCCGCGCTTTATTTCCGCGCAGGGGCCAGTGTGCACTGAACGTTAATCCTTGCCATTGCCAGCGTTCCCCGCGAAAACACGGGAGATGACCTTTCCAGCCTAGTGGGCTTCTTATCCATAAGAATGGCCATGCTTGTTGCAGCGAGCGCAACCCACCCCGGTGATCCATATGCTCATGGCTTAAAATTATCCCTTCTGGCTTGAGGTTGTGCCAGCGTAACCAGGGAATGATCAATTGCTGCGCGCTATCTCCCTCAGGCCATGCCAGCCCCGTATCATATAGAATCGCTTTCCCATTGCGGGCGATCACCATCGCCAGTCCCTGCCCGACGTCCAGCATATGCACTTGCCATGCATCCGTGCGTGGCGCCCGCCAGAGCGGCTCACTCAGCAAAAATAGCACTGTGAAACAAAGCATCGGTAGAGTACGCCAGGCATCCAGTCGCCATGCGATGAGCATCAGCCCAGGTGCCAATGCAAGCCATTGCCAGCGGGCATCTATATTGATCCAGCCTTGAGGCAGAGCATTAAGTCCCCAAAATAACAGCGCCAGAGAGCGATCGGCTAAATACCACAGTCCCGATTCCAGCCCTCCCAGACTGGTTAAATGCACCAGCATGCCGGCTAATATCAGCGGTACGGAAACAAACGTGACCAGCGGTACGGCAAATAAATTAGCCACCAATGAAGTCAGGCTGATGCCGTGAAACATAGAAATTTGCACAGGCAGAAGCAGAATCGTGATCCCCAGTTGCAGATGCGCTAGGGCCAGCAGTATGCGTCCAATGCGAGAGAGAGACCAGGCAGGTAAAGGTACCCACTGATACCAGAATATCAGCGCCGCGACGGCAAAAGCAGATAACCACAGACTCTGTGACAGAATAGCGAGAGGATCCGCCACCACGATGGCTGCGAGACAACAGACCCAGACCGACCATCCGCTCCACTGCCTGCCGCTTAGCTTCAGCGCCCCCCAGACCATCAGCGCGACTATCGTGCGCAATGCAGGAAGCTGAAGCCCCGTTAACCAGGCATAGAATGTCGCACAGATAATCCCGCCAACCAACGGAACCTGCCAGCAAATCCATTTGGTTGGCATAAAAAATTGTCCACCGCGAATCAGTCCTCCCGCCAGAAGTGCGGCAAACGCAATATGCAGCCCGGAGATAGCCATCAAATGCGCCGTGCCGGTATCACGCATAATGGCTTTTACCTCTTGTGACACGGACAGGCGCTCCCCCATTCCCAGCCCCAGTATGACCTGCTGCCAGGGATAGTTGGCGAGCTGGATTTTCAACGAAGAGAGATACTTCGAACGTAAGCTACATTGTGGCGCGATGACCGAAGCCTGCAAGAACCGTCCCGTCAGCGGCTGATGCTGTGCTAACGCATAACGTTGACTGTCAAATCCCCCCTCGTTCAATTGGCCGTGTACGGCGCGAACTTTAAGCGTCATCGCCCATGTCTGGCCCGCGCAAACGTCGCCGGGCAGGTACTGCCCATACAGAACAATTCCTTGCGCTGGAAAGATTCGCCGCCCCTGCAGGTGCGTGATCTGACCGTAGTGCGTGGTCATATTGTCGGTTCCGGTTATGCGTACGATTGCCTGCTGGTTTTTAGCAGGAAGCGTATTACCCGCCCAAAGCGCATCTTTCGCCGCCATTATTCCCCAAAGAAAAAACAGCACGGTTAATCCGGCGAGACGCATATGTTTGTGGGGAAAAAGACAGAGCAGGCATGCCAGACAAAATACAACGCCGATGCTCAGCATTTCAGGCAGCCCGGGTAATAGCATCAGAGGGAGAATGCCGCACAATGCACACGTACTCACCGTTGTTATTTTCATCAATACCTCCCTGTTGCGGGAAGTGTGCAGTAATACTCAACGGTTGTCTGGCGACAATTTACTGTTATACGGCACGCGTTCCGCTGATATTCAGCAGCGGATGTAACGTGCGAATTAACTGGGATGAGGATTCCAGTATGAACCTGCAGAAATGAAAAAAGCACCCATACAGGTGCTTTTCTCGGCGTTAAGTCTCGCTAAAAACTTAACCGTAAATATTGGCGCGATCGCGCAGTTCTTTACCTGGTTTAAAGTGCGGAACGTATTTCCCTTCCAGATCCACTTTATCGCCGGTCTTCGGATTACGTCCGGTGCGAGGTGCGCGGTAATGCAAAGAGAAGCTGCCGAAACCGCGGATTTCAATACGCTCGCCCTGCGCAAGAGTCGAGGCCATATGTTCCAGCATCTCTTTTACTGCATCTTCAACCGCTTTCGCGGGAATATGAGGTTGCTGGGTTGCAAGTCTTTCAATCAATTCTGACTTGGTCATGATTCCTCCGGTTCCTTAAAGGCATAATTAGCTGCTGCATTGATTAAGGGCGGCCGTAGCCGCCCTTTGTCATTGATTACAGGACGAATCCTGTAATCTGTCAAGCTACTCGTCACCCTTTGTGCTGTTAACGGCACAAAGGATTTAGAGAACTCGATATTACTCGCCTTTAGCTGCTTTGAAAGCTTCAGCCATTGCGTTGTTAGAGAAGTTTGCATCTTCCTGTTTGTTAACAGTTGCGATTGCATCTTTCTCATCAGCTTCGTCTTTAGCACGAACAGACAGGCTGATTGCACGGTTCTTACGATCAACGCCGGTGAATTTAGCTTCAACGTCGTCGCCTACGCTCAGAACCAGAGTTGCATCTTCAACGCGGTCACGGGAAGCTTCAGAAGCGCGCAGGTAACCTTCAACGCCGTCAGCCAGTTCTACGGTTGCGCCTTTAGCGTCAACTGCAGTGACTTTACCGTTTACGATTGCGCCTTTCTTGTTCAGTGCAACCCAGTTGTTGAACGGATCTTCTGCGAGCTGTTTAACGCCCAGAGAGATACGCTCACGCTCTGCGTCAACCTGCAGAACAACTGCTGCGATTTCGTCGCCTTTTTTGTATTCACGTACTGCTTCTTCGCCTGCAACGTTCCAGGAGATGTCAGACAGGTGAACCAGGCCGTCGATGCCGCCGTCCAGGCCGATGAAGATACCGAAGTCAGTGATAGACTTGATTTTACCTTCAACACGGTCGCCCTTGTTGTGGGTTTCCGCGAACTGCTGCCATGGGTTGTTTTTGCACTGCTTCAGACCCAGGGAGATACGACGACGTTCTTCGTCGATATCCAGAACCATAACTTCCACTACATCGCCAACGTTAACAACTTTGGACGGGTGGATGTTTTTGTTGGTCCAATCCATCTCGGAAACGTGAACCAGGCCTTCAACGCCTTCTTCGATTTCAACGAAGCAGCCGTAGTCGGTCAGGTTGGTCACGCGACCAGTCAGTTTGGTACCTTCCGGATAACGCTTAGCGATAGCTACCCATGGATCTTCGCCCAGCTGTTTCAGGCCCAGAGATACACGAGTACGCTCGCGGTCGAACTTCAGCACTTTAACAGTGATTTCGTCGCCAACGTTTACGATTTCGCTCGGATGCTTAACGCGTTTCCATGCCATGTCGGTGATGTGCAGCAGGCCGTCAACGCCACCCAGATCAACGAATGCACCGTAGTCAGTGAGGTTCTTAACGATACCTTTAACTTCCATGCCTTCCTGCAGGTTTTCCAGCAGCTGATCGCGTTCTGCGCTGTTTTCGGATTCGATAACGGCACGACGGGAAACAACAACGTTGTTACGCTTCTGATCCAGCTTGATGACTTTGAACTCAAGCTCTTTGCCTTCCAGGTGCAGCGTGTCGCGGACCGGACGAACGTCTACCAGGGAACCCGGCAGGAACGCGCGAATACCATTCAGCTCAACAGTGAAGCCACCCTTGACTTTGCCATTGATAACACCAGTAACGGTTGCAGCTTCTTCGTAAGCTTTTTCCAGCGTGATCCAAGCTTCGTGACGTTTAGCTTTCTCACGGGACAGCAGGGTTTCACCGAAGCCGTCTTCTACTGCATCCAGAGCAACGTCAACTTCGTCACCAACCTGGATTTCCAGTTCGCCCTGGGCGTTTTTGAACTGCTCTGCCGGAATGGCGGACTCAGATTTCAGACCGGCGTCAACCAGTACTACGTCTTTGTCGATAGCAACAACAACACCACGAACGATGGAACCCGGACGGGTTTCGATTTCTTTTAAGGATTCTTCAAACAGTTGAGCAAAAGATTCAGTCATGTTTAATCTTCAGGTTTCATATTTAACGTCCACCTGGCTCCATGCCGGATGGGGTTGTTTAACATACCCGCTGTCAGTCCATTGCAACGGGGGTACTGCAAATTCGGTCGCACTTAAGCGAGTGCCAGTTTTTGGCGCGCATATTGTAACGCTTTTTCAATCACTTGCTCAATGCTTAATCGGGTTGAATCCAAAACTAAAGCATCAGCAGCGGGAACCAGCGGCGCTACAGCGCGGTTACGATCGCGGTAATCGCGTTCTTCGATCTCGGCCAAAAGGCGTTCAAAGTTAACACTAAAGCCCTTCTCCTGCAACTGTAGCATACGTCTATGCGCACGTTCGTGCGAGGAGGCGTCCAGAAAAATTTTCACCGGCGCATCCGGGAACACGACGGTTCCCATATCGCGTCCGTCGGCAATCAGGCCAGGCGCTTCGCGAAACGCGCGTTGACGACGTAAAAGCGCTTCGCGCACGCGGGGAAAAGCAGCCACCTGGGATGCGGCGTTCGCCACTTCCTGAGTGCGGATTTCGCCACTAACATCTTCACCTTCCAGAATGACTTCCAGGTTGCCGTCCGTTGAGATAAAACGCACATCCAGGTGTGAGGCAAGCGGTACCAGAGCATCTTCAGAGGTAACATCGACATGATGATGTAACGCTGCGAGCGCCAGTACGCGATAGATCGCGCCTGAATCTAACAGATGCCACTGCAATGCTTCCGCCATTGCCTTGCACAAGGTGCCTTTACCTGCACCGCTTGGGCCATCAATGGTAATAACCGGGGCAATTGCCGTCATCTTTTTCTCCTTAAACGGGCATACGTTAACGTGAACGCCGCGCATTATACGCGCCAACGGCAACGATCGTTATCTTTGTGTGAAAAATGCAGAATCATTGAAGCTGAGTGTAGAAGAAATAGACAATCAGGGATGACAGAATGTGCCGCACCTGATAGTGCGGCAATAAAATCAGGCCGGCGTGCTAATACGCGCCAGTTGTTCGAAATAATCCGGGAAGGTTTTGGCGGTACATTTGGGGTCAAGAATGGTCACAGGGGTGTCAGACAGCGCCACCAGCGAGAAACACATCGCCATACGGTGATCGTTATAGGTTGCGATTTCCGCAAACTGCAGCGTCGCTGGTGGTGTGATGCGGATGAAGTCACGCCCCTCTTCAACTTCCGCGCCCACTTTGCGTAATTCCGTCGCCATCGCAAACAGACGGTCGGTCTCTTTGACGCGCCAGTTGTAGATGTTGCGTAGGGTTGTGGTGCCTTTAGCAAACAGCGCGGTCGTGGCAATAGTCATCGCCGCGTCGGGAATATGGTTCATATCCATATCCACAGCGTTCAGTTCACCGTGAGTACAGGCAATAAAGTCATCGCCCCAGGTAATGGTCGCGCCCATTTTTTCCAGTACATCAGCGAAGCGAATATCGCCCTGCATACTGTTGCGGCCAATGCCAGTGACTTTTACTGTACCACCTTTAATGGCGCCCGCCGCGAGGAAGTATGAAGCAGAAGAAGCATCGCCCTCAACCAGATAGGCACCCGGTGACTGATACTGCTGCTGCCCCTGCACAACAAAGCGCTGATAGTTCTGATTCTCAATTTCAACACCAAACGTCTTCATCAGATTCAGGGTGATATCAATATAAGGTTTGGATACCAGCTCGCCTTTAATGGCGATCGTTGTATCCTGCGGCGCCAGCGGTGCAGTCATCAGTAACGCAGTGAGGAACTGGCTGGATACGCTGCCGTCCACCTCAACCTGACCGCCGCTAAAACCACCGCGCAGACGAAGCGGAGGATAGTTTTCCTGCTCCAGGTACTCAATGCTGGCCCCCCCCTGGCGCAACGCATCAACCAGATGGCCAATCGGACGCTCCTTCATGCGCGGTTCGCCCGTCAACACGATGTCATTACTGCCCAGACACAGCGCCGCGGCCAGTGGACGCATAGCGGTTCCGGCATTGCCAAGAAACAGTTCCACTGCCCCTTCGGCATGTAATGCGCCACCGTTGCCGATAATCTCGCAGCGGGTGCGATCGGCGGAAAGGGTATAGCTAATCCCTAACGCATTCAGTGCATTGAGCATATGACGGACATCGTCGCTGTCCAGCAGGTTGGTCAGAACAGTGGTGCCATTTGCTAATGCGGCCAGCAGCAAAGCGCGGTTAGAAACACTTTTGGATCCAGGCAGATTGATGGTGCCATCCACCCGCGCAATGGGTTGTAACGTCAGGGATTCCATGAAACTCAACTCTCAAAACAGATATAAAAACCCCACAGGCGGGCTGTGGGGATGAAAAGTACAGCAGATTAACCGCGGCGGCGTTCGAAATCGACCATGAAATCGGTCAGTGCTTTTACGCCTTCAAGCGGCATCGCATTATAGATAGACGCACGCATACCGCCGACCACACGATGGCCTTTCAGTGCATGCAGCCCCGCAGCGAAAGACTCCTCCAGGAAGAGTTTATCCAGGGCGCTGTCAGCCAGTTGGAACGGGACGTTCATACGTGAACGGTTCGACTTCGCGACATCGTTACGATAGAAGTCGCTGTTGTCGATCACGCCATACAACAGCTCTGCTTTTTGCTGGTTAATTTTATTCATCGCATTAACACCGCCCTGCTCTTTCAGCCACTTAAAGACCAGACCAGACAGATACCAGGCAAAGGTTGGCGGCGTGTTGAACATGGAGTCGTTGTCATTCAGCACGGTGTAGTCGAGGATTGACGGGCATGAAACATGCGCTTTACCCAGCAGATCTTCTCGTACAATGACAATCGTCAGTCCCGCAGGACCAATGTTTTTCTGCGCCCCGGCATAGATTACGCCATAGCGGTTAACATCAAGCGGCGCGGAGAGGATGGTAGAAGAGAGATCCGCCGTGACGACCACATTGCTGGCAAAGTTCGGCGTTTCATCAATCGCAATGCCATCGATGGTTTCATTCGGGCAATAGTGCAGATAGGCGGCGTTGTCAGAAAGCTGCCATTCGCTCATTGGCTTAACAGCGCGCAGACCGTCAACGGTGACTTTGGCATCGATAACGTTTGGCGTGCAGTACTTTTTCGCTTCTTTAATTGCACTGGCGGCCCAGTAACCGGCATCGACGTAATCCGCCGTCGTTTTATCACCGAGAATATTTAACGGGATACCGGCGAATTGTCCACGGCCACCGCCATGACAGAACAACACTTTATAGTTGGAGGGGATGCTGAGAAGATCGCGAAAATCCTGCTCTGCTTCCTCTGCCACCTGGATAAACTCTTTGCCCCGGTGGCTAATTTCCATGACCGACGTGCCAAGACCGTTCCAGTCGCGAAGATCCTGTTGAGCCAGTTTAAGTACTTCCGCCGGTAGCATTGCCGGACCTGAACTAAAATTGAAGACCTGAGCCATTTCCCCTCACCACGTTGTGTTGTTATCCAATCAACATCCTGTCATTGACGATAATCCTGCGACAGACATTGGGTATAAGTTATTCCTGTGGATATCGGTTTTATCATTCAGTGACACGCGCCGCAATGGGTAAAACTGGCTGGGGTAAAAATGAGTCATCGATCACACAACAGAATCTATCGGATTGACGGACAAAAACCGATATTTTCGCTGTCAGGTGACCCGTTTTGCCCGACTGGCCTTCGACCATTCTGGATTTGCGCAGCGCGGACATAATTGATGATCCCCCGCGCTCATTTGCACCACTTCACTACACCGTACACATGCATAGTCGCCTGTTTCAGGCACCACCTTAAATCGCTGTGTACAATGTTTAGGCAGGATACTGAGTCCCGGTTTTACGTCTTCATCGGCAAAGAAGTAAACGCTGATCTGCCCATTCGTCTCCAGAATAGCGAGTTTCACCTGCCCCAGTTGCTCTACGCCGTTCAAACGCAGCTCCATAAAGAATTCGAATTCCGTCATATTGGCGCGATTAAGCTTTGACCATGACAATTCACCGTCTTCAATGATGACCACTGGCTTGCCTTCCAGTAGATCTTCCAGCTTTTCGCTGTGTGACATCAGCCACATGACAATACGATAAAGCAGCGCCAGGGTAATAAAAACCACCAGCACCGGAATCATCGGCACATCGTCATAAAATGCAACATCGCCCGCCGCAGAGCCCAGCGTAAGAATAATCAGCACTTCAAAAAGCGACATCTGCCGTACGCCACGCCGCCCTGTAAGCTTTAAAAACAGAAAAACCAATATAAAGGTATAGAGACTGCGCAGCGCAACCTCACCAAGAAACTCCATTGGCACCTTATCCAGTGCCATACGCTGTAAATCGAATGCTTTCATTTTGTGCTCTTAACATTGTTGACTGTGTGAAAGCATAGCCAATAGTTTTATTTACGCCTGGGCTCCGGCGGCGATAGCGCCGTTCATTGAAAACCCGTATCATTGCGCGCTTTCCGTACGACAAAAGTGATTTTCATGACGCAAACATTTATTCCCGGCAAAGATGCCGCTCTGGAAGACTCCATCGCTCGCTTCCAGCAAAAATTACTCGACCTTGGTTTTCAGATTGAAGAAGCCTCCTGGTTGAACCCTGTGCCTAACGTTTGGTCTGTGCATATTCGCGACAAAGAATGCGCGCTGTGCTTTACCAACGGTAAAGGTGCGACGAAAAAAGCGGCGCTGGCCTCCGCGCTGGGTGAATATTTTGAGCGTCTGTCTACGAACTACTTCTTTGCAGATTTCTGGCTCGGCGAAACCATCGCCAACGGCCCGTTCGTGCATTATCCGAACGAAAAATGGTTCCCGCTGACGGAAGACGACGACGTGCCGGAAGGTCTGCTGGATGCGCGTCTGCGCGCGTTTTACGATCCAGAGAACGAATTGACCGGAAGCATGCTTATCGATCTGCAATCCGGTAATGAAGATCGTGGCGTCTGCGGCCTGCCGTTTACCCGTCAATCTGATAACCAGACCGTCTATATTCCGATGAATATTATCGGCAACCTGTACGTTTCTAACGGCATGTCTGCGGGTAACACGCCTAATGAAGCGCGCGTTCAGGGCCTGTCTGAAGTCTTTGAACGTTATGTGAAGAACCGCATTATCGCGGAAAGCATTAGTCTGCCGGAAATCCCGGCCGAGGTGATGGCGCGCTACCCGGCGGTAGTGGAGTCTATCGCCAAACTGGAAGCGGAAGGTTTCCCGATTTTCGCCTACGATGGCTCGCTGGGCGGCAAGTACCCGGTGATTTGCGTTGTCCTGTTCAACCCGGCCAACGGTACCTGCTTTGCGTCCTTCGGCGCGCACCCGGATTTCGGTGTTGCGCTGGAGCGTACCGTTACCGAACTGCTGCAGGGTCGTGGCCTGAAAGATCTTGATGTCTTCACCCCGCCGACCTTCGACGATGAAGAAGTGGCTGAACACACTAACCTTGAAACCCACTTCATTGATTCCAGCGGTCTGATCTCCTGGGATCTGTTCAAGCAGGATGCTGATTATCCGTTCGTTGACTGGAATTTCTCCGGCACTACGGAAGAAGAGTTCGCCACCCTGATGGCCATCTTCAACGCAGAAGATAAAGAAGTGTATATCGCCGACTACGAACATCTGGGGGTATACGCCTGCCGCATTATCGTTCCGGGCATGTCTGACATCTATCCGGCTGAAGATCTGTGGTTAGCCAACAACGCAATGGGTGCCCATCTGCGCGAAACAATCCTCTCTCTGCCTGGCAGTGAGTGGGATAAAGAAGACTATCTCAATCTGCTCGAGCAACTGGATGAAGAAGGTTTTGACGACTTCACCCGCGTACGCGAACTGCTTGGTCTGGCGACCGGTGCGGATAACGGTTGGTACACCCTGCGCATTGGCGAGCTTAAAGTGATGCTGGCGCTGGCCGGTGGTGACCTGGAGCAAGCGCTGGTATGGACAGAATGGACGATGGAATTCAACGCCTCCGTGTTTAGCGCTGAACGTGCAAACTACTACCGTTGCCTGCAAACGCTGCTGCTATTGTCGCAGGAAGAGGAGCGTCAGCCGCTGCAATATCTGAACGCGTTTGTCCGCATGTACGGCGCCGATGCGGTTGAAGCGGCAAGTGCGGCATTGAGTGGTGAAGCCGCATTTTATGGTCTTCAGCCAGTAGACAGCGATCTGCACGCGTTCCCGGCGCATCAGTCTCTGCTGAAAGCCTATGAAAAACTGCAGCGCGCGAAAGCAGCGCACTGGTCAAAATAGTGCCAAACAGCCTGCGTTAAGTAGGCTAAATGTATTGTCTGGGCTATATTACGGGGCGCTTTAAGCGCCCTGTTTTTTATTTTGGTCAAATCAAAAAATAAATGTAAAAGCAAGGTTAAATATTAGTAGTTGATATTAAAAAAATTAGCTTATTAATGTGGCTTTTTATCTCAATTACTCCATATTAATTAACCATCCAACAGGAGGCTGAAAGAAAAAATTCAACTCACTTTATAATTTTTAAAATTTATTTTTATTTTGATAATCAACAAGTTACTCCGTAATCGCATAAAAACCATGCGTCTTGCGGGCCTATAAGCCAGGCGAGATATGATCTATATCAAATTCTCATCTATAATGCTTTGTTAGTATCTCGTCGCCGACTTAATAAAGAGAGAGTTAGTGTGAAAGCTGACAACCCTTTTGATCTTTTACTTCCTGCTGCAATGGCCAAAGTTGCCGAAGAAGCAGGCGTCTATAAAGCAACGAAACATCCGCTTAAGACGTTCTATCTGGCAATTACTGCCGGTGTATTCATTTCAATTGCCTTTGTTTTCTATATCACCGCCACTACCGGTACCGGTACTATGCCCTTCGGCATGGCAAAATTAATAGGTGGTATCTGCTTTTCCCTGGGGTTGATTCTTTGTGTTATCTGCGGTGCAGACCTCTTCACCTCAACCGTACTGATTGTTGTTGCTAAAGCCAGTGGTCGTATTACCTGGGGACAGTTGGCTAAAAACTGGCTTAACGTTTATGTCGGCAACCTGATTGGCGCCCTGATCTTCGTGTTACTTATGTGGCTTTCCGGCGAGTATATGACCGCCAACGGCGCGTGGGGACTCAACGTCCTGCAAACAGCCGACCACAAAGTGCATCATACTTTTGTTGAGGCGGTAAGCCTCGGTATTCTGGCTAACCTGATGGTGTGTCTGGCCGTATGGATGAGCTACTCAGGTCGCAGCCTGATGGACAAAGCGTTTATCATGGTATTACCGGTCGCAATGTTTGTTGCCAGCGGTTTTGAGCACAGTATCGCAAACATGTTTATGATCCCTATGGGTATTGTAATACGCGATTTCGCCACCCCGGAATTCTGGACCGCTGTCGGTTCTTCTCCGGAGAATTTTTCTCACCTGACCGTGATGAATTTCATCACCGATAACCTGATTCCGGTTACGATCGGTAATATTATCGGCGGCGGTTTGTTGGTCGGGTTGACATACTGGGTCATTTACCTGCGTGGTAACGATCATCATTAATCTGTTGATGCTCATTACACGCAGTAAATAAAAAATCCACTTAAGAAGGTAGGTGTTACATGTCCGAGCTTAATGAAAAGTTAGCCACAGCCTGGGAAGGTTTTACCAAAGGTGACTGGCAGAATGAAGTAAACGTACGTGACTTCATTCAGAAAAACTACACTCCGTATGAGGGTGACGAGTCCTTCCTGGCTGGCGCTACTGACGCGACCACCAAGCTGTGGGACAGCGTAATGGAAGGCGTTAAACAGGAAAACCGCACTCACGCGCCTGTTGACTTTGACACCTCCGTTGCTTCTACCATCACTTCTCACGACGCTGGCTACATCAACAAAGCGCTGGAGAAAATTGTTGGTCTGCAGACTGAAGCTCCGCTGAAACGTGCGATCATTCCGTTCGGCGGCATCAAAATGGTTGAAGGTTCCTGCAAAGCGTACAATCGCGAACTGGACCCGATGCTGAAAAAAATCTTCACCGAATACCGTAAAACCCACAACCAGGGCGTATTCGATGTTTATACCAAAGACATTCTGAACTGCCGTAAATCCGGTGTTCTGACTGGTCTGCCAGATGCGTATGGCCGTGGCCGTATCATCGGTGACTACCGTCGCGTTGCGCTGTACGGTATCGACTTCCTGATGAAAGACAAATACGCACAGTTTGTTTCCCTGCAGTCTGACCTGGAAAACGGCGTAAACCTGGAAGCGACTATCCGTCTGCGTGAAGAAATCGCTGAACAGCACCGCGCGCTGGGTCAGATCAAAGAAATGGCAGCGAAATATGGCTGCGATATCTCTGGTCCGGCTACCAACGCTCAGGAAGCTATCCAGTGGACTTACTTCGGCTACCTGGCCGCGGTTAAATCTCAGAACGGCGCAGCAATGTCCTTCGGTCGCGTATCCACCTTCCTGGATGCTTACATCGAACGTGATATCAAAGCAGGCAAAATCACCGAGCAAGACGCTCAGGAAATGATTGACCACCTGGTCATGAAACTGCGTATGGTTCGTTTCCTGCGTACTCCTGAATATGATGAACTGTTCTCCGGTGACCCGATTTGGGCAACTGAATCTATCGGTGGTATGGGCGTTGATGGCCGTACTCTGGTTACCAAAAACAGCTTCCGCTTCCTGAACACCCTGTACACCATGGGTCCTTCTCCGGAGCCGAACATCACCGTTCTGTGGTCTGAAAAACTGCCTCTGAACTTCAAGAAATTCGCCGCTAAAGTGTCCATCGACACCTCTTCTCTGCAGTACGAGAACGATGACCTGATGCGTCCGGACTTCAACAACGACGATTACGCTATCGCTTGCTGCGTAAGCCCGATGGTTGTTGGTAAACAAATGCAGTTCTTCGGTGCGCGTGCAAACCTGGCGAAAACCATGCTGTACGCAATCAACGGCGGCGTTGATGAAAAACTGAAAATGCAGGTTGGTCCTAAATCTGAACCGATCAAAGGCGACGTTCTGAACTTCGATGAAGTAATGGACCGTATGGATCACTTCATGGACTGGCTGGCTAAACAGTACGTCACTGCGCTGAACGTTATCCACTACATGCACGACAAGTACAGCTACGAAGCCTCTCTGATGGCGCTGCACGACCGTGACGTTATCCGCACCATGGCGTGTGGTATCGCTGGTCTGTCCGTTGCTGCTGACTCCCTGTCTGCAATCAAATATGCGAAAGTTAAACCGATTCGTGACGAAGACGGTCTGGCTATCGACTTCGAAATCGAAGGCGAATACCCGCAGTTTGGTAACAACGACTCTCGTGTAGATGACATGGCGGTTGACCTGGTAGAACGTTTCATGAAGAAAATTCAGAAACTGACTACTTACCGTAACGCTATCCCGACTCAGTCTGTTCTGACCATCACCTCTAACGTGGTTTATGGTAAGAAAACGGGTAACACCCCAGACGGTCGTCGTGCTGGCGCGCCGTTCGGACCGGGTGCTAACCCAATGCACGGTCGTGACCAGAAAGGTGCTGTTGCCTCTCTGACTTCCGTTGCTAAACTGCCGTTTGCTTACGCTAAAGATGGTATCTCTTATACCTTCTCTATCGTTCCGAACGCACTGGGTAAAGACGACGAAGTTCGTAAGACTAACCTGGCAGGTCTGATGGATGGTTACTTCCACCACGAAGCGTCCATCGAAGGTGGTCAGCACCTGAACGTGAATGTCATGAACCGTGAAATGCTGCTGGATGCGATGGAACATCCGGAAAAATATCCGCAGCTGACCATCCGCGTTTCTGGCTACGCAGTACGTTTTAACTCCCTGACTAAAGAACAGCAGCAGGACGTTATTACTCGTACTTTCACTCAGACCATGTAATTGGTTTTGACTGAAATCGTACTTTAAAAAGCGTACAATAAAGGCTCCACGTAAGTGGGGCCTTTTTAATAGCCTGCTTTGGCTGCTATCTATACTTATGGATAGCAGCCAAAACAGACTCGACACAGTTAATAACTGTGCACTAACACAGGCCCCGGATGGGCCACATCTGGAGAAACACCGCAATGTCAGTTATTGGTCGCATTCACTCCTTTGAATCCTGTGGCACTGTAGACGGCCCGGGCATCCGTTTTATTACCTTCTTCCAGGGCTGCCTGATGCGCTGCCTCTATTGCCATAACCGTGACACATGGGATACGCACGGCGGTAAAGAAGTCACTGTCGACGAATTAATGAAAGAGGTGGTGACTTATCGCCACTTTATGAACGCCTCCGGTGGTGGCGTGACGGCGTCCGGCGGCGAAGCCATCCTGCAGGCTGAGTTCGTACGTGACTGGTTCCGCGCCTGTAAAAAAGAAGGCATTCACACCTGCCTGGACACCAACGGTTTTGTTCGCCGCTACGATCCGGTCATTGATGAACTGCTGGAAGTCACCGACCTGGTGATGCTCGATCTCAAACAGATGAACGACGAAATCCACCAGAATCTGGTCGGCGTGTCTAACCATCGCACGCTGGAATTTGCTCGTTACCTGTCGAACAAAGACATCAAGGTGTGGATCCGTTACGTGGTAGTACCAGGCTGGTCTGACGATGACGACTCCGCACACCGTCTGGGCGAGTTTACCCGCGATATGGGCAACGTTGAAAAAATCGAGCTGCTGCCTTATCACGAGCTGGGCAAACACAAATGGGTAGCGATGGGCGAAGAGTACAAACTCGATGGCGTGAAGCCGCCGAAGAAAGAGACCATGGAGCGCGTAAAAGGCATTCTCGAGCAGTATGGTCATAAAGTGATGTATTAATGTTTATGCATTAAGGAAGTAAATCATGGATAGATTTTTGCGATACGGAATATTCGCACTGCTCTTTATATTCCATACAGCTTCGGTCCGGTCAGATTCCGGACCGAAGATTCGTTATCTGTATAACGATGACACCACCGAAGAAACAGTCGCTTTCTTTACCAATACTCATTGATTTAACCGACAGTGAGTTGGTTGCTGCCCGCTTCTACCTCTCAGGCCACTAAAGGATTTCACGATGAGAGTAATTGTTTCAGCATTTTTTTTGCTGTTCGCTCAGAGTACGAATGCCGCCAGCACCTGTGATATCAACACCATTGTGCAGCATGCGTGGCCGGATGCAAAACCAGCAGCGGAAGGTAAGATGCTCACCAAAAGCAATCAGGTTATCGATATCACGGGCAACTCAGCGCAAAGCGTAATTTGCCGCGTCTGGCCCGCTCATCCGGAACTGACATTGGCGGCGATTCCGCTGATGGCACAACAGGATAACGATTACGATCATACTGGCGATCTGGAACTTTTGGTACTGGACTCCGCGAGTCTCGACGTTAAACAACGATTACGCCTGCCCGAAAGGATGAATGACGACGCAATTCGAATTTCCGGTCTGATACTGGATACCGCTCGCTGGAAAGTCGCCACTAACCAAACCGCATTTGGCTTGCGGATAGCCCGCACCGGCAGTTCCCGTGTAAATCCATTTAGTCAAGATGTGCTATCGCTGTTTGTTATTGAAAATCACCAACTACGAACGATATTAAACGGTATCGTCCTTGAAAACAGTACCGGGGAATGGGACGGGAACTGTGAAGGAACATTCAACGATATTACTCGTACCCTCTCACTTACGCCTGACTCGCATAATGGATACGTTGATATTCGTGTAAGCGAGAAAAGTGTAGCATCCAACGCCAATCTTCAGGCTAATGCTGAGTGTACCTCAAAAGATAAGTCCAGCAAGGCGAGCTGGACCCTGCTTTATAATGGAAAACAGTATGTCGTCCCCAAAAATCTGGCGCCGCTTGAGTAAACGGTTCAGGACATAAAATATTCCGAGAGCTTATTCGCCACGCTTTCAATTGAGAAAATGCTCTTCTGATGCGCTTTACGGCACTCCGCATAGCGCTCATCTTGCTCCTCCAGCGCATTGAGTAATTTGTCCGCCACCATCATTGCACCGGCGATTTCTGCAAAACCATACTCCCCCTCACCTTTCAGGGCCACGGCGGCCTGTAGATTCCAGTCCGAAAGACGGCTAAGCGGCGCAAAGGTGCCGCGGGTCAGCGAAAGGATCCGCGCGCCATGCTGCTTCGCCAACGCCAGCGCTTGCATCATATCAGCCGATGCCTGCTCAGTGTGCACCACAATGATTCCCTGGCTCTGCGGTTCAACCATCATGGATGAGGTTGTGAGGTAAAAACGATCGACAAAACTTGCCGCCTTACCCATTTTAATCAGGTTCATTTGTAAGAACAGCGCTACGGGCACCGCCGTACCAACAGCGTATATCGCGACAGAATTAACCTGGTTGATCCACGCCGCAGCAGCCTGTAATTCTTGCGTATTAATGATGGCATGGCTGTCACGAATGCTCGCCACTACGGCAGAGACCTCATCATTTTCCTGCTCTTCAGGACGCGCAGCTCCCTGCTCCAGCGCAAGCGCAGTTCTGAAATCAGAAAAACCTTTAAAACCAAATGCGCGGCAAAAACGGGTAATACTCCCTTCACTGGTTTCAATAGAATCCGCTAACTCCGTGATCGTATGTCTCATCACAAAATCAGGGTTCTCCGTCACAAAACGGCCCACTTTTTCCAGAATTGGGCTTAACCCTCCAGCCTCATTTCTGATATTTATCAGTAAGTTAGTGTCAATCTGACTCATTTTTCGCCTTTTTGCTCAAAATGCAAACACAGTCACATCTTTCTGCCCACGTTAAGATAATAATTTTTTTCACAACAATAGCAATGAAAATAATTATTTTTACAAAACAGGAGAAAAATAAATGAAAGGTCTCATTGTCTGTCGTACCGGTATGGGCAGTTCCTTAATGCTCAAAATCAAAGCGCAAAAAATCATCGACAAGCATGGCTGGGATATTGAACTCGAACATGACGTATTGTCCGGTCTTGCCACCTGGCAAGGGATTGATTTTGTTATCACCATGCGCGACCTCACCGATGAAATCGAAGCTGCTGGATTCAGAGCCATCGGTATAACCGACTTGATGAATAGCGAAGAAATGGAAACTGCGCTCACCAGCGTAATTCAGGGCAACTAACCTCTCCCGGAGGCAATATGGATCTCCTCAGGTTTATTGTATTCGACATTTTGGGTGTAACCCCACTTTTAGTTGGATTTATTGCATTAATCGGTCTGCTCATTCAACGCAAGCCGATTGAAAAAGTATTATCTGGCACCTTCAAAACCATCGTTGGATTTCTGGTCTTTGCGGGTGGCGCGGGGCTGGCGGTGACATCTCTGGGTAATTTCCAGACATTGTTTAGCGATGGATTTGGACTCAAAGGAGTGATGCCGTTGGCGGAAGCGCTAACCGGCCTGGCCCAAACCAAATTTGCCATGTGCGTATCCCTCATCATGGTTATCGGCTTTGGCTGGAACTTACTTTTTGCTCGTATTACACCGTTTAAATACATTTTTTTGACCGGCCAACATAATCTGTATCTCTCGGCATTGCTCACCGTCACGCTGAAAGCGCTCGGTTACAGCGATGGCGTTACGATTATGGTTGGTTCTGTATTGTTAGGCCTTGCTGCCTGCATCTACCCGGCCATTGCCCAACCGTGGATGCGTAAGATCACCGGCAATGATGAAATCGCCATGGGTCATTACGTCACACTGGCTTATGCGGCCTCAGGCTGGATTGGCTCGAAGGTCGGCGATCCCAAAGAGTCGACGGAGAAACTGAATCTCCCCGGATGGCTGGGGATTTTTAAAGACTACATTGTCTCAGTCTCTATTTCGGTCAGTATTTTCTATTACATCGCCGCACTGGCAGCAGGGAAAACAGCGGTTACCGCGGTAGCAGGTGGCATGCACTGGTTGGTCTACCCGCTTTTTCAGTCACTGACCTTTACTGCCTCGCTTTACATCATTATTACCGGTGTTCGCTTACTGCTTTCAGAGATCGTTCCGGCATTTCTCGGGATCTCGGAAAAATTCATTCCTAATGCCAAACCGGCGCTCGACTGCCCGGTTGTATTCCCTTACGCACCAACTGCTACCGTACTTGGTTTTATCTCTTCGTTCGTCGGCGGACTGGTGGTGATGGGGATACTTGCGCTGATTGGTCAGACGGTAATCATCCCCGTCGCGATCCCCTATTTCTTCATTGGGGCAACGGCTGCCGTCTTTGGCAACGCTTCAGGAGGCTGGAAAGGCGCAGTGGTGGGAAGCTTTATTACAGGCATTCTCATCGGCATTGGTCCCGCACTTATCTACCCGATTATGGAGTCGGTAGGACTTTCCGGTACCAGCTTCCCGGAAACCGATTTCGTCGCGCTTGGTCTGGTGGTGTATTACATCGGCAAAATGCTGCCCTGATAAGGAGTAAACATGAATATTGATGAATTGAAATCTCATGCGCGAGCTGCTCGCCGCGATATTGTCACCATTATTTACGAATCCGGTATTGGTCATCCCGGCGGCGCACTCTCCATTATTGATATTCTGACCTGGATTTATCATGAAGAAGTTCGTCTGAATGAAATACCTCGTGCCCGTGTGGTGATGAGTAAAGGCCACGCCGTCGCGGCACAGTACGCCATGCTGTATCAATTGGGGAAAATATCCCGCAGCGAATTTAGCACCTTTCGTCAGATTAACTCGCGTCTGCAGGGACATCCGAGCGTGAAATCACTTCCCGATGTGGATGCAACGACTGGACTGCTTGGCCAGGGTCTGTCAATTGCCTTGGGGATGGCTGCTGCCAAAAATCGCGCGGGGGATCCCAACCGCGTTTTCGCAATCATCGGCGATGGTGAGATGCACGAAGGCCAAATATGGGAGTCACTGCAACAGGCCGCTCATATGCGGATGGACAATCTGGTCGCCATCATCGACTACAACGGTTTTTCCTCACACGATCCGGTCAATGACGTCATCAATCTCGAGCCACTGGCCGACAAAATCCGTAATTTTGGCTGGCACGTACTTGAGCTACAGGATGGTAACAACATGTGCCAGGTTGCCGACACTTTGCAGCTATCTCGTTATCTGAAAGGCAAGCCGGTAGCTATTATCGCCCGCACCACCAAAGGCAGCGGCGTGAGCTATATGGAAAATAACGGCGACTGGCATTCTAAAACACCCAGTGCGGAACAATACCAGCAAGCTATGGAGGAATTACAGTCATGAGAGCACCACGCGATGAGATTGGTAATGCCCTGCTCGCTTTGAGGGAGAAAGGCTATCCAGTTGTCGTTATCGACAGCGATTTGGCGAGCTCCACCCGCACCGATCAGTTTCAGAAGATCTGGCCTGAAGCATTCTTTGAAATGGGAATTGCCGAAGGCTCCGCGATGAGTTTCGCCACAGGTCAGGCATTGGAAGGTAACATTCCTTTTTACGTTAACTTCGCGATGTTCGTGACTGGTACAGCATGGACACAGCTTCGTCAGGCTTGTTACGCAAAGGCCAACATTAAGCTGGTCGGTAGCCATCCAGGTATGGATGACGGCCCGGATGGCGCTTCGCACCATGCGCTGGAAGATCTAGCCCTGACTCGTGTATTGCCAGGAATCACGATTCTGACTCCGGCAGATGCCGAAGAAGTTGAGGCTGCATTTGAGCAGGCAGTAAACATCCCCGGCCCTGTCTACATTCGTGTTGCCCGGGAACCGATGCCCGTACGCGATAAATCAGTCGTCCCCCGAGTATCCGATATCGAGGCCGTGGAGAGTTCAGGTAACGACTTCGCCATTGTTTATGAAGGAACAGTTCTTGAACAAGCGAGTACGGGTTACGCCCAGCTCAGTGCGCAGGGGAAAAGGGGCAAACTGATTCATGTGGCAACGTTAAAACCGTTCAATCGTCAGCGTTTCCTGCACCTCATTGCCAATTGCCCACGTATCGTCACGATTGAAAATCATACGATTAACGGCGGACTGGGTGGCCAGATTGCTGAAGTGCTGGCTGAAGAAGGAATCAACTCACGATTGTGTCGGCTTGGTACGCAGGACACATTCACCGAATCGGGCAACAGCCGGCAACTGAAAGAGAAATACGGAATTTCAGCCTCTGCAATCTGTGAAGCACTCAAATAATCTGGTTGGCAGACCGTTACACGGTCTGCCAACTACAATGGGGATAAAACGATGCTATCTACGCTATTTTCAGCCTGTCAGTTTCGCGAACAATGCGGCACCTGGCAGGAAGCCGTGCAGTTGGCCTGTCACCCTCTCGAAGTGCAAGGCGTAATTACACATAGTTATACTCAGGCAATCATCCATGAAACAGAAAAACATGGCCCATGGTATATATTAAGTCCAGAATTTGCCCTGCCTCATGCTCGACCGGATGAAGGCGTGATTGGCAGTAAAACACATCTGTCGCTATTGAGCCTGAAAGAAGCAGTCCTGTTTCCCGGATACCCGGATGTGCGGTTAATCATTGTTCTGGCCGCAGCCAACAGCACTCAACATATCGAAATGATCCAACAGTTGGTGTGCTGGCTGGATGAAGCGGAGCGCTTACACCAGTTATCCCATACCACCAGCCTGGCGCAGCTTCTCTCTATTCTTGAAGTGAGTTAACGCATTACTGTTTCCTGCGCGCCAGAAGCGGGAAAATCAGCCCCAATCCTACCAGCACAAACGGCGTCACGATATTCAGCGTGAGCTGGAATGTCCACTCAGGGGTAAAGGCTTCCATTTTTGGGAAAATCCCGGTCAGACAAGCGAAAGCGGTAAAAGCGAAGCACCAGATCCCCACCATCATCGCCAGTGAGCGGTTGCGGATAAAGACATATTCCGGCTTATATTTCTGCGCCAGACGGATAACAGCGATAAACGCCACAAACACCCATAAATAACGCAATGGCATCACAACGGAGTTAAGATTTAGCAGCCATTTGTACAGATTGTTCATGTCGCCAATTCCCAGCGTGGGCAACATAATCAAAATTGCCACCAGCACCAGCGTCAGAATATAACCATTTACCGGTGTGCCGGAGGCATTGGTTTTACACAGACTTTCCGGAATATATTTACGGTCAGCATCGCCCAGCAGAACTTTAAGCGGTGCATCAATAGAAAATACTAATGCCGCAATCTGTCCCAGCGTGTTGGCGATCGCATAAATAACCATCAGCGAATTACCCATACCATAATACTCGCCCAATTTCTGGAATGCGTAATACTGACCATTGGTCATAAGATCGTCTGGGATATGCCGGGAGTCAAACATCATTCCCATGGCCAACGACCCGAGGATCGCACACACTGCCACCATAACAGCCAGGACGAGCATCCCTTTCGGAAATTCTTTACCCGGATTACGCGTCTGATTAACGTAAGGCGAAATTTTCTCCGCGCCACCGACGGCAAAGACCAGCATGGAGATTGTGGTGATATAGGTAAAATCGATATGTGGGATAAACGATTCCCAGGTGATATTGGTTGTCGCTATATGCACATCGGTAATCGCTGGAGCGGTTACCGCCATCACGACATACAAAATAGACATCACAAACATGGCGATACCCGCCACTGACCCAACTATTTTCAGTGATTTCATGCCGCGGGATGCAATCCACATGAAAAAGACAAACAGCGCCAGTGTCAGTCCCTGCAACGCCACGACGGTGTATTCTTTTATTAGTGATCCATCCCCCTTCAGCGCCCATCCCAGCGCAATCAGAATAGCCTGCGGCTTTTGAGCCAGATAAGGAATATGTACAACCCAATAGGTCCAGGCAGCGAGATAAGCAAGCCCTGGACCCATCGTGTGTTTTATCCAGGTGCTGACGCCGCCTTTCCCATCTTTAAAAGTAGAACCCAACTGTCCGACGATCAGCGCATAAGGAATAAAATAGAGCGCAAAAATAAATATCCATGAGGAGACAACGACCAATCCCTGATTAGCATAGTTGTTAACGACGTTGCCAAAACCCCAAACGGTAATAAATGACATTAAGGCGATGTTGTACCATCGCAATTGTTTTTCCTGCACACCAGCCATACGCGATCCTTCGAGGAAATTTTATGAGTATCGATAAATCAGGCGTGGGATTATGCGCGGTAAAATGAGCGAGCGGAAACGGCAGGATGTAAAACTAAAATCTTCTGCACACTTTATTTTCAGGGCAAAAGCGTGTGATTAAATAATGCAGGTTCCCATAAAGCGTACAAAAACAGTATGTATGGGAACCTGTTCGTATTCTGTTAAAACAGGTCAAATATGCGCGATAGAATTGGGCGTGTGGCCCGTCTTGCGCAGCAGCATCAGTAAATAAATAAACGATACGCTGGCAATCATGATAAACAGCAAGCTATCTGAATAATTCTGCATCAGCATAGCGGTAAACGACGGGCCAAGCAGACTGCCAACGGTATAGCTTAATAGCAAAGCCTGATTCATGGCCACCAGTTGATGATGTTCCACCTTTTCACAGGCCCATGCCATCGCGACCGGATAGAGAGTAAAACCTGCCGCACCCAACATAAATAATGCGGGGGCCATCGCCGCCTGATTCAGCATAGCAATACTCCCGACGATAACCACAAAGACCTGGACGCGTAAAACCAGCAGGCGTCCCAGTTTGTCCGCCAGGCGGCCAATCGGCCATTGCCCCAGAATACCGGCGCTAACCAAAACTGCCATCCAGAAACCAATGCTGGCATTGCTCACTCCCTGATGGTTCAGATACAGCGGCATCAGGCCGTACAAAGAGCCCAGAACAATCCCGGAAATAATGCAGCCATTAACGCCCAGACGCGCCTGTCGCAGCTTCAGCATCGATACAATAGGGGTGGAGTGCTGTTCATTACCCTGCTGATTGGCAATCCGCGTAAAGAGCAGCGGCAGAACCCCAGCCAGGATGGTTCCCGTCACCCACGGCAGCACGTTCATCAGTTCTGTTGATACTTTACTGACCAGCAATTGCCCTAAAAACGTCCCCACGTAATAGATCATCATATAGGCGGCAAGCAAACGTCCGCGATTGCGCGAAGTCCCACTGCACATCAGCGCACTTTCCACTACCACCCAAATCATGGCGCAGCCAACGCCGGCAATGAAGCGCCAGGTCATCCAGCTCCAGAATCCAACCATAATCCCCAGTCCAACACAGCCCGCGGCAAAAATAAACGAGGCGATGTAATAGCTGCGGTTAAAACCAAGGCGTTTAATTAGATACCCGGTCAGCAACGTCCCTACCAAATTACCGGTAAAGTAGGACGAACTCACCATACCTACCTGCCAGGTTGGCAGATTTTCATGGGCGAGCCAAAGCGGGACGAGCGTGTTTAACACGGCGATCGCCAGGGTCAACAGAAGCAGCCCGCACAGCAGCAGCATGACGGGACGGGTATAGATGGACATGAATAAAAACCGTGAGGAAGCTCAAATTTCATGCGCATCATGCCACTGCTAAAAACATTGTCAATCGGCGCAATCAGAGGGCTGAGGCGCTTTCTGGACGATCGATTCGTATTACTGATTCTTAATGTGAATGGATAAATAACAGAAAAATACATCTGCTTGTTTTTATTGATCTAAAACAAAAATCTCACGTTTCGTTCAGTCGAAAAATTTCATGGACTCCCCTTACTTTTATTTCTTACTAAACTCTATGCGAGATGCAGAGCGGTATTGTCTTCGACATAGAACAGTAAGTTCTTATTTATACTTCCGGTCCGGATACCGTTCTTTCTCCAGACTTAAACTCATCAAATTTCCCGCACCGATGCCGAACAGGAGAAATATCATGACTAAACCTTACGTAAGACTTGATAAAGATAATGCGGCAGTATTGCTGGTCGATCATCAGGCTGGCTTGCTCTCTCTGGTTCGGGATATCGATCCCGATAAATTCAAGAATAACGTGCTTGCCCTGGGTGATTTGGCAAAGTACTTCAAGCTCCCGACTATTCTGACCACCAGTTTTGAAACAGGGCCGAACGGACCGCTGGTACCGGAACTGAAAGCTCAGTTTCCCGATGCGCCCTATATTGCTCGCCCGGGAAACATCAACGCGTGGGATAACGAAGATTTCGTGAAAGCAGTAAAAGCGACCGGCAAAAAGCAGCTGATTATCGCCGGTGTCGTGACGGAAGTTTGCGTCGCCTTCCCTGCGCTATCCGCGATAGAAGAAGGGTTTGACGTCTTTGTCGTCACGGATGCTTCGGGTACATTTAACGAAATCACCCGCCATTCAGCATGGGATCGGATGTCGCAGGCTGGTGCGCAATTGATGACATGGTTCGGCGTCGCGTGTGAGCTGCACCGAGACTGGCGTAACGATATCGAAGGTCTGGCGATGTTGTTCTCTAATCACATTCCAGATTATCGCAATCTGATGACCAGCTACGACACGTTAACCAAACAGAAGTAAAAAACCGGGGCGAAAAACCTGGCGTGACATAATGCCGGATGACAAGCAGCGTTAAGGCCTACGGTTCTGTAGGCCGGATAAGGTGCGAGCCGCCATCCGGCATATTATGGATTAGCTTGCAACCGCCATGCCGACGGTCATATGCAGGCCATAGAACACGCCACGACCAATCAGCTCGCCGACTATCAGCAGAATAAACGCGACGGAAAGCAGTGGTATTGCGGGCTGGTAACCTTTGACTTGCGGTACAATCCAGCAGCACAGCGCTAACGCCAGTGCCACGATCCGCCAGGCCATCAGCGAGCCATAATCCGGAACCAGCGCAGACGCCTGTTGAATCGAACTGTGGATCGTCGCCAGTTCGGCCCCCTGCATTACAGACATAATGGCGCTCACAACCAGAGCAAGCACTGAAATGGCTGGCAGCAGACGCATCGCCCAACCGTCAATACCGGCAATTCTCAATAGCAGATATCCCAGCAGCGGACCGCCCATAAACAGCGTCAGGAAGAAACCCAGCGGCGTCCAGACGCTGTACCAGGTCGGCACGGTATCAATGGTGTTATACACACGCACCATCATCCAGACAAAAATGACGCCCAGTACCATGGTGACAACTAACCACAGATTGCGTAATGCGGGCGGCATTTTTTTCAACATCGCCAGCAGCCAACCGATGCCGCCAATGGCAAAGAACACTGAACCGCTGGCGATTTCATTGCTCAGCGCAGAAGCGCCTACGCGATTGAGCGAGTTAAAGGCACGCATCGGCGAGCCCAGGTGAAGCATAGAAGCAATAAAGCCAATGCCCATCAGTACCCACAGCCCGAACATGCAGGCGATTACCCGCTGCTGCGATTCAGGACGTAAGTCCCCTTTCATTAACGCCAATGCCAGAACGATAAAGCCACCAACCACACACTGTCCGAAGACCGTAAAGATCATCAGCGGCCATTCATGCCATCCACTTCCCATCTTACACCTCCTTCGGATTGGCCAGATAACCCGTGGTATCCCCAGTCGGGCGGCTATTGGCGTTAGGTTTGATGACAATGCTCGGTTTGGTGAAGTGCGCGCCCGGGAGTGGCGCAACAGCGGCCAGAGTACCGTGTTTTTTACGCAGTTCGTCAATCGGACCGAAATCCAACGCACGCAGTGGGCAGGACTCGACGCAGATAGGTTTCTTACCTTCAGCGACGCGCTCATGGCAGCCATCGCATTTGGTCATATGTCCTTTGTCCGCATTGTACTGGGGCGCACCGTAAGGACAGGCCATGTGACAATACCGACAACCAATGCACACGTCTTCATCCACGACGACAAAGCCATCTTCACGTTTGTGCATCGCGCCGCTCGGACATACCTTGGTGCAGGCCGGGTCTTCACAGTGGTTACAGGCAATAGAGAGGTAATAGGCAAAAACGTTTTGGTGCCAGACACCATTGTCTTCTTGCCAGTCGCCACCCGCGTACTCGTAAATGCGGCGAAAACTGACATCCGGGGTTAAATTTTTGAAGTCTTTGCAGGCCAGTTCGCAGGTTTTGCAACCGGTGCAACGGCTGGAATCAATAAAAAATCCATACTGGGTTGTCATCGGTTACTCCTTACACCTTTTCAACCTGAACAAGGTTCGTATGTGACGGATTCCCCTTCGCGAGAGGAGAAGGACGCTGAGTCGTCAGGACGTTAATACAGCCGCCCTGATCCACACGCTTCGTGTCCGGGTCGTACCAGGCCCCTTCGCCTAATGCCACCACGCCGGGCATCATACGCGGCGTCACTTTCGCTTCGATATGCACCTCGCCACGATCGTTAAAGATGCGTACCTTGTCGCCGTTGTTAATGCCACGTCGCTGCGCATCCAACGGATTGATCCACATTTCCTGGCGGCAGGATGCTTTCAGAACATCTACGTTGCCATAGGTCGAGTGGACGCGAGATTTGTAGTGGAAGCCGGTCAGTTGCAGCGGGAATTTCTCCACTAGCGGATCACCTAAGCTTTCAAAGCCAGGGGTATAAATCGGCAATGGATCGATCACATCCCCTTCCGGCAGTTCCCAGGTTGCCGCGATCTCGGCAAGCTGCTGCGAATAAATTTCGATCTTACCCGACGGCGTGGTGAGCGGATTGGCTTTGGGATCGTCACGGAACGCTTTGTACGCCACGTGATGCCCTTCAGGATCTCGCTGCTTAAAGATGCCTTGTTTACGGAACTCTTCAAACCCAGGCAATTCAGGAATGGCTTTGCGCGACTGCTCATACAGATGACGCATCCACTCTTCCTGAGAACGACCTTCGGTAAACTGCTGCTCGACGCCAAGGCGTTTCGCCAGCTCGCTGGTCATCTGGTAGATAGTCTTACATTCGAAACGTGGTTTGATCGCCTGATCGGTGAAAATCACATAGGACATGTTTCCGCAGGACGCATCCAGCGCGAAGTCCATCTGTTCGGAAGCGGTACAGTCTGGCAGCAAAATATCCGCATATTTCGCCGAGGAGGTCATATGGCAGTCGATGACAACGATCATCTCGCACTTCTTGTCATCCTGCAGGATTTCGTGCGTGCGGTTAATATCAGAGTGCTGGTTAATCAAGCAGTTACCAGCATAGTTCCAAATCATTTTAATCGGAACATCAAGCTTATCTTTGCCGCGAACGCCGTCACGCAGCGCCGTCATCTCCGGACCACGCTCAATAGCGTCCGTCCACATAAACATTGAGATGCTGGTTTCAACAGGGTTTTCCAGCGTGGGCATACGCTCAAACGGCAGACTGTAAGAGCCTTCACGCGCACCGCTGTTGCCGCCATTGATGCCAACATTACCGGTCAGAATGGCCAGCATAGAAATAGCACGGGTCGCTATTTCACCGTTAGCATGACGCTGCGGCCCCCACCCCTGGCTGATGTATGCCGGTTTAGCGCTGCCAATTTCGCGCGCCAGTTTGATGATACGGTCAGCGGGAATACCGGTAATCTGTGCCGCCCATTCCGGGGTCTTGGCAACACCGTCAGTCCCCTGCCCAAAAATATACGCCTTATAGTGGCCATTCTTCGGCGCGTCAGCTGGCAAGGTTTTCTCGTCGTAACCCACGCAGTATTTGTCGAGAAACGCCTGGTCCACCAGGTTTTCGGTGATCAGGACATACGCCAGACCATTAACCAACGCCGCATCTGTACCAGGACGGATCGGGATCCATTCATCTTCACGCCCCGCGCCGGTATCGGTATAGCGGGGATCGATAATAATCATCCGGGCATTGGATTTCTGGCGCGCCTGTTCAAGGTAATAGGTTACCCCGCCCCCGCTCATACGGGTTTCGCCAGGGTTATTACCAAACAAAACAACCAGCTTGCTGTTTTCAATGTCGGACGGGCTGTTACCGTCGGCCCAGCCGCCGTAGGTGTAGTTCAACCCGGCAGCGATTTGTGCCGAAGAGTAGTCCCCGTAGTGATTCAGGTAACCACCACAGCAGTTCATCAGACGTGCCACCAGCGTTTTACCCGGCGGCCAGGAGCGCGTCAGGGTGCCACCCAGCGTACCGGTGCCGTAGTTCAGATAGATAGATTCGTTACCATAGTCTTTAATCAGACGCTGCATGTTGCTGGCAATAATCTCGTACGCCTCATCCCAACTGATGCGCTCAAATTTGCCTTCGCCACGCTTGCCGACGCGTTTCATCGGGTATTTCAGACGATCGGGATTATAAACGCGACGACGCATCGAGCGACCACGCAGACAAGCTCGCACCTGGTGCAGACCGTCATAGTTGTCATCGCCAGTGTTGTCGGTTTCGACATACTTTATTTCACCGTCTACCACATGCATCCGCAGTGGACAGCGGCTACCGCAGTTTACCGTACACGCGCTCCAGATGACTTTCTCATTGCGCTGCGTGGGATTAATGGCTTCGGCGGCATTGGCAATACGGGTAAATGGCAGGGTAAACGCGCTACTGGCCACCGCCAGTCCGCCTATCGCCGTCGTTTTTACCAAACCGCGGCGACTAACCTCAGCTGCCAGCACGGCATCGGGGATCTTAGTTTTCATAGGGGCTCACTCTGCTGCTCACAATAAACCAAAAATAAATACTCGTTGTATATATTTTTATATATCGCTAGTATTAATATACAGACTGGTAGATACTGACTTTCATTCGAAGGCAGTATTACTCCTATGTGGGTAGTGGTTATTGTCCGACGTCAAACGGGCATAAAAAAAGCGCCCTAAGGCGCTTTTTCGCATAGAAAAGGTAGCTTTAGCCGATGAATTCCAGGCCATTCATGTACGGACGTAATACTTCCGGAACCTGAATGCGGCCATCTGCCTGCTGATAGTTTTCCATTACCGCCACCAGCGTACGTCCAACTGCCAGACCGGAACCGTTCAGCGTATGCACCAGACGGGTCTTTTTGTCGGATTTGCTGCGGCAACGCGCTTGCATGCGACGGGCCTGGAAATCCCACACGTTGGAGCAGGAAGAGATTTCGCGATAGGTATTCTGCGCTGGGATCCACACTTCAAGATCGTAGGTTTTGCATGCGCCGAAGCCCATGTCGCCGGTGCACAGAATGATCTTACGGTAAGGCAGACCCAGAAGCTGAAGAACCTTCTCGGCGTGGCCAGTCATCTCTTCCAGCGCGTCCATTGAATCTTCCGGACGAACAATCTGCACCATCTCAACTTTATCGAACTGGTGCATACGGATCAGACCGCGGGTATCACGACCGTAAGAGCCAGCTTCAGAACGGAAGCACGGCGTATGCGCAGTCATTTTGATCGGTAGCGCATCTTCGTCAATGATTTCGTCACGCACCAGGTTGGTCAGCGGAACTTCGGCCGTTGGGATCAGCGCGTAGTTACTGCTGTCAGCTTCTTCGTCCAGCGGACGGGTATGGAACAGATCGCCAGCGAATTTCGGCAGTTGGCCTGTACCGTACAGCGTGTCATGGTTAACCAGATACGGAACATAGTTTTCACTGTAACCATGCTGTTCGGTATGCAGATCCAGCATGAACTGAGACAGCGCACGATGCATACGTGCGATCTGCCCCTTCATGACCACGAAACGAGAGCCGGTCAGCTTCACCGCAGCGGCGAAATCAAGACCCGTGTGCATTTCACCCAGGGTAACGTGATCGCGAACTTCGAAATCAAACTCACGCGGTGTACCCCAGCGGCTGACTTCGACGTTGTCATTTTCATCTTTACCCACCGGAACTTCATCCGCTGGCAGGTTCGGAATGGTCAGCGCAATGTCGCGGATCTCGGCCTGTAAGGTATCAAGTTCAGCTTTCGCGGCATCCAGCTCTTCGCCCAGTTTGTTCACTTCCAGACGTAAAGACTCGATATCTTCCCCGCGCGCTTTTGCCTGGCCAATGGATTTCGATCGAGAGTTACGCTCTGCCTGCAGGTTTTCAGTTTGTACCTGCAGAACTTTACGACGCTCTTCAAGAGCGCGCAGCTTATCTACATCCAGCTTAAAGCCCCGGCTTGCCAGTTTTTCTGCGACTGCGTCTGGCTCATTACGCAGCAGATTGGGATCGAGCATGCTTATCCTGTGCTTATCGAATTAAAATGGGAAAAGTGACCACAGCCTGCGGTCACAGGGATACAGAGACAACATTACCGCAACGATAACACTAACGGTAGCGTTTTATAGGGCTATTTTGATCCTGTCCGGCGAGCCAGGCGAGCTTTTCACCAATCTTGCCTTCAAGACCTCTGTTTGTGGGGCGATAATAGCGCGTTTGTGCCATTTCCTGGGGGAAGTACTCTTCTCCGGCGGCATAGGCATTTGGTTCATCATGCGCGTAACGATACTCCTGACCGTAGCCCATCTCTTTCATCAGTTTAGTCGGTGCATTACGCAGGTGAACGGGAACGTCATAATCCGGACGTTCGCGAGCATCGGCCAGTGCCGCCTTAAAGGCGGTGTAAACCGCGTTACTTTTCGGCGCACAGGCCAGATAAACAATCGCCTGAGCAATTGCCCGTTCGCCTTCTGCGGGTCCCACGCGAGTGAAACAATCCCACGCGGAAATCGCCACCTGCATAGCGCGCGGATCTGCGTTGCCCACATCTTCAGAGGCAATCGCAAGGCAGCGACGGGCAACGTACAACGGATCGCCGCCAGCGGTAATGATTCGCGCATACCAGTAGAGCGCCGCATCCGGCGCGCTACCACGTACCGACTTGTGTAAGGCGGAGATGAGATCGTAAAAACGATCGCCTTTATTATCAAAGCGCGCGCTGCGTTCACCGGCAATTTCGGTAAGCAATTCCGCTTTCAATACGCGCTTGCCGGAATCATTAACTTCGGCCATATCGGCCATCATTTCCAGCGTATTCAGCGCCCGCCGTGCATCACCATTAACCAGTTCAGCAATCGCCCGACGAGTCTCTTGTGGCAGAACAATATCCTGCCCACCGTAACCCCGCGCTTTATCAGCCATCGCCTGATCCAGTACTTGTTCAATATCGTCGGTGGTTAACGATTTCAGCAAATAAACGCGTGCCCGCGACAGCAGTGCCGAATTCAGTTCAAACGAGGGGTTTTCGGTGGTAGCGCCAATAAACGTAATTGTACCGTCTTCAATATGCGGTAAAAACGCATCCTGCTGGCTTTTATTAAAGCGATGGACTTCGTCCACAAACAATATTGTGCGTCGGCCAGCGTTACGGTTCTGACGCGCACGCTCAATCGCTTCACGAATTTCTTTCACACCAGAGGTGACAGCCGAAATTCGTTCAACATCGGCATTAGCGTAACGGGCAATGACTTCGGCAAGGGTGGTCTTACCCGTTCCCGGTGGCCCCCATAAAATCATGGAGTGCAGGTGCCCGGCCTCGATGGCACGCGGCAAAGGCTTACCCGTAGCCAGCAGATGCTGCTGGCCGATATACTGCGCTAAATTTTCTGGCCGCATACGCGCGGCCAGTGGCTGAAAAGTATTATCAGAAAAGTCGAGCGACAGATTGCTCACTCACACGCCTCTACTTACGTTGATCGTCAACCGTTACACCTTGCGGCGGGGTAAAGGTGAATTTCGATGGTTCAATCGCGCCATTCTGCTGCGATTTCAGCTGATAACTGCTGCGCTGATCGTCTTGCTCAACGGCGCTAAACTGATGGATCGTCCCGTCGCGCCCAACATTGATCGTAAACTGTTTCAGGTTACCGTTGCTGGTTTTCGGCGTCAGCACGAAATCATCGCCGTTTTGCTTAATGTTATACTGCTGCCAGTCGCTGGCCTGGTTACGTGCAATCAGCATGAATGGCGTGTTGCCGGTGGCGTCTTTCAGCCAGGTCGCAGTAGCTTGTTCAACAAACGGGTTAAAGAACCACAGCGTTTTACCATCGGAGACCAGGATGCTCTCGTCAGGCTGCGTCATGTGCCAGTTAAACAGATTAGGACGTTTAACCCATAAATCACCCTGCCCCTCCTGCACTGCCGCACCGCTACCGTCCGTAACCTTCTGCGTAAAGCTGGCATGGAAGCTACTGACTTTATCCAGGCGGCTTTTCAGGTCGCTGGCAGCGTCAGCCCAGACGCTGCTGACTGCAAAGCTCGACAGTAATGCACAGGTGATTGCGATTCTTTTCATCGTTATTCCTCAAAATACGTCACTCCCAACGGGGAGATCCCTCTGCTATCCATTTCAGGCCAAAAATCAGCATGAGGAAAGTAGAAAATACTGAATTACTTAACTTTGCAATCAATCGAAGGGCGGCGGAGCCAACACTTCACGATTACCATTATGCCCTTGCTCACTGACAATTCCCTGCGCTTCCATTTGTTCGATGATGCGTGCCGCTCGGTTGTAGCCGATACGGAATTGTCGTTGAACACCGGAGATGGAAGCTTTGCGTTTTTGGGTAACAAAGTTCACCGCCTGATCGAACAACGGATCTAACTCTTCGCCACCATCAAAGCCGCCAGCACCACCTTCGCTTTCGCTATCAGAGGTAATACCGTCAACATATTGCGGACGCCCGCGCGCCTTCCAGTCCTGAACCACGGCGTGAACTTCTTCATCACGCACAAAGGCGCCGTGTACACGCACAGGAATCGTCGAGTTCGGTGCCGAATAGAGCATGTCGCCCATACCCAACAGCGATTCCGCGCCGCCCTGGTCAAGAATAGTACGCGAGTCAATTTTGCTGGACACGGTAAAGGCAATACGCGTCGGGATGTTCGCTTTAATCAGACCGGTAATGACGTCAACGGATGGTCGCTGGGTTGCCAGCACCAGATGGATCCCCGCCGCACGCGCTTTTTGCGCCAGACGAGCAATCAGTTCTTCCACCTTTTTGCCAACGGTCATCATCAGGTCGGCGAATTCATCCACCAGCACCACGATATACGGCAGTTTTTCCAGCACCGGATGCTGAACATCCATGCTGTCGCCTGGCTTCCAGTATGGGTCCGGAATCGGACGTCCCATACGGGCTGCTTCAGCGATTTTCTCGTTATAACCGGCAAGGTTACGTACGCCAAGCGCCGACATCAACTTGTAGCGACGTTCCATTTCATTGACGCTCCATCGCAGCGCGTTGGCAGCATCTTTCATGTCGGTCACAACTTCAGTCAACAGATGCGGAATGCCTTCATAAACCGACAGCTCCAGCATTTTCGGGTCAATCATGATAAAGCGAACGTCTTCTGGCTGCGCCTTGTACAGCATGCTGAGGATCATGGCGTTCACCCCAACCGACTTACCGGAACCAGTAGTCCCTGCCACCAACAGGTGCGGCATTTTCGCCAGATCGGCAACAACCGGTTCGCCCGCAATATCTTTACCCAATACCACAGTCAACGGAGACGAGTTATCACGGAATTTCGTGTTATCTAACACTTCGCGCAGATAAACGGTTTGCCGTTTTTTATTCGGTAATTCCAGACCGACATACGGTTTGCCAGGAATAACCTCGACCACGCGAACCGCAGCGGTTGACAACGAACGCGCCAGATCTCGCGACAGGTTGGAAATGCGCGCGGCTTTAACCCCTGGCGCCAGGTTTAGCTCAAAGCGGGTGATAACCGGGCCTGGAGAGTAGTTCACTACATCGGCTTTAATACGGAAGTCCGCCAGACGCGCTTCTACCAGACGCGCCATTTGTTCAAGTGCAAAAGTATCAATCGGCTCAACTTCACTCGGCGGCGGCGTGAGCAGATCTAACGATGGCAGCGGCGTACTCGGACGCTGAACCGGACGACTGTCGCCGTTACGCATCAACAGTGGATGGATCAGGCTATCCTGCGGCGGCGGTGTAACAGGCTGTGTCGGCTGCTGGTAATGTTGCTGCGGCGCAACAGGCTGTGCCGGCTGCTGGTAATGCTGCTGCGGTGCGACAGGCTGTGCCGACTGCTGATAATGCTGCTGCGGCGCGACAGGCTGTGCCGGCTGCTGGTAATGCTGCTGCGGCGCGACAGGTTCCTGGTACTGCGGCGCAGGCTCCGGCATCACGCCTGGCGTAAACAGCGGCTCATGCGGACCGTCATCCACCAGCGTTTTCATTGGCGAAAATTCAAAGTCATCAAGCGAGAACGGATTGGCCCCGGCAGGCTGTTCGCCGGAATAGCGCTGCTGCTGGGAAGAGGCAAACTGGCGAGCCAGTTCCGCTTCTGCGGCTGAATCTTCGTCATCAGCCTGGTGGGTATCGTCCTGATACTCTTCGCCATAACGATGCTGCTGAGACTGGGCAAACTGACGTGCCAGCTCGTCCTGCTGCATTGCATCCATTTCATCGTCACTGTACGCATTTGTATCAAGCTGCTCTTCGCGAGCTTTCTCTTCAGCCATACGCTGTGAGGGCAGTTTTATGCCATATGAAGCCAGCTCACGACGAGTAGGCACACGCACACGATTCGGACGCGGTAACTGCGGGCCAATGCCTTCTTTTACCTGCGGACGCGGCGCACCGCCACCCGCAAGGCTAAAGACAGGTGCTGCGGCTGCGGCACCTGCCCCCAAAGCGGCGCTTTTCACGCCGGCAGCCATCGGCGCAACGGCAGCAACAGACTCAACGGGCGGAATGGAGGCTGCCGTCGGCATAGATGGCATAGACGGCTTAACACGCTCAGGCTCCTGAACGGGTTCTGGAATAGGCTGATACCAGGCGGCCAACTGCTCACGCTCGCGCGCTCGTTTCTCTTCGACTTCTTCAAAATAGTAGAGCGGCGGACGAGACGGTTTCGTCTCCTCAACGACTGGCTCAGGTTCCACCACGGAAGGTTGTTCAACCACAGGTTGCTGGAACGCAGAAGGCTGTTGGAAGTCTGGCTCCTGCTGATAGACAGGTTGCGGCACAGGCTCCGGGTGATAAACAGGTTCCGGCTGCCAGTTTTGCTGCGCAGTGAATTCCTGCGGCTGCGGCGCGACGGATTGCGCATATACCGGCTCAGGCGTCTGTGGCGCGTAATATTCCGGCTGTGGATTTTCCTGTGCAACCGGCTGTTGCCATGGCTCATACGGCTGCTGCACCGCAGGCTGAGCATATTCGGCTGGCTGCGGATAACCTTCAGGCGCTGGCGCAATCACCGCCTCACCGGCTTGCGGGCCAGGCGCGGATTGCCAGGCAACGGCTGGCGTCGACTGTTCCATAACGGTGCTGGTAACTGGCGACGTTTGCAACAGCGGGTCGACCGGCGCGCTCCAGGCCTGAGATGCCGTTGTGGCTGCTGCGGCGGCGGCTACTGGCTCTGTCACCGAATGACCGTTCAGCAGTGGATCGAGTTCGTCGTATTCAGGCAATGTTGCCCGATTACCAGAGAACAGCACATCGTTCGGATCGGCGGCCACGCCACGGGCGCTGTATTCGATGTCGTCTTCATCATCCATGCGTTTGCCGGAGAACAGCGCAGCATCAGTATGACGGCCCAGCGGATTGGTAAATTTCTCAGCCAGGCGTTTACGGCGCGCTAACGCACCGCGCAGAATTCGAGCCCGACGCGATTCGTTTGGTTTGCCATCAGCGGCGTCGACAAACTCTTCTTCATCTTCATATTCTTCGTCATCGACCCAGGTATCGTCGCGGCGGGTACGGTTGCTGGCAAATGTCAGGATATTAAGTAACCAGCCGCCCAGTTTTTCAGCAATGCTCACCCATGACCAGCCGGTAAACAGCGTTAATCCCGCAGCCCAGATGCACAAAAGCGTAAGTGTACCGCCACTACTATGCAGTAATGGCTGTAGCGTAGTGCTGAGCAGGCTGCCAATCACCCCGCCAGAAGCGAAATACCAGATGTCATCGGCGTTAATGGCGGCCAGCCCGCAAGAAGTGAGGATCAGCGCCAGAACGCCAATAATGCGCAGTGAAACGGCAAAATAATCGACGTATTCGTCGCTGGCCTGATGTCGCCAGGCAAACCAGCAGCCGCCGACAATAATGACCGGAATGGTGTAGGCCATGACGCCAAAAATAAAGAACAGCGTGTCCGCCAGCCATGCACCGGGAATGCCTCCCAGGTTATGGATCGGTTCATGCCATGCAGTTTGCGACCAACTGGGATCCGAAGGGTTAAAGCTGAGTAAGGCAGCCATCAACCAGACGGCAAAAAGGGCAATAAGGATCAGTAGCGCTTCCAGAAGTCGGCGCCCGCTGCTTAACTTCGTCAATGTGACGTCTTTGTCTTCAGTGTATTCCTGGCTCAAAAACGGCTCTCCAGGTTTCAGGCTTTTCCTGCCCGATGCTAAAACGGACAACAGCACCGGGTTGCCCCGGCACTGTTGCTGTATGGATTAACAGGAGTGTAATCAAACTGCGTCGATTTTGCACCTGTTCCGTGTTAGCGCGTCTTAATTACCAGACGATTGCTCTGTTTGACTTCTTCCATTACTACATAAGTACGTGTGTCATTCACGCCAGGCAGACGCAGCAGGGTTTCCCCCAGCAACTTACGGTATGCTGACATATCCGGTACGCGTGTTTTCAGCAAATAGTCGAAATCACCGGAAACCAAATGACACTCTTGAATTTCTTCAAGTTTTTGTACTGCAGAGTTAAATTGTTCAAACACATCCGGGGCGCCACGATTCAGAGTTATCTCAACAAAAACCAGAAGTGATGCATCCAGATAATGTGGGTTTAACAGCGCTGTATAGCCCTGAATGAAACCCTGTCTTTCCAACCGACGCACACGCTCAAGGCAGGGCGTTGGTGAAAGTCCCACACGTTTAGAAAGCTCGACGTTAGAAATACGCCCATCCTTTTGCAGCTCATTAAGAATGTTACGATCGATACGGTCGAGATCTTTGCCAGGGCGCTTCTTACTATCTACCATTATTATTGTCTCTCTGTATTCCTTCCCTACTCCTGCCTGACTCTACTAACATCACTGTTCAGAGTCGCTCCCCATCAAAATAAACCGCAACCCAGAGGGATTTACGGCTCGCAATGTCTGGGTTTATGGTGAGAAGACCGTTGCCTGTCGGCGGCTATCGACATCACGAATGGCATCTGTCCACACCATGCGTAGATTTCGCTAACACGGTAAACATGGTATCTACATGCATGATTATGCAGCACATACATGACACAGTTTTTTTCTTCCTTGAATGTTTTCGCAAAACAGCAGGGGATTGTCAAAGCAAAACATCGATTTTTAGTACAACATGCCAGTTATTCAGTCGCAGTGATGGAAATTCGTCATTTTATCACCTTATAACTGACCGATTTTAAGTAGAAATCGTTATAGTATTACGACTAAATCTGCCGTTCATCGGTTTCTGCTATTACACATATTGTTAACAAAATCGCCATACTCTTTTTTTACGCCTGTAAATTCCCTACAATCCTGCTCATTGCCTGCCAACAACTATGGGGATCTCATGGGCGCAACCAAACACAGTAAACTTCTTATTCTGGGCTCAGGCCCTGCGGGATATACCGCTGCGGTCTACGCTGCACGCGCTAACCTGCAACCGGTACTGATTACCGGTATGGAAAAAGGTGGTCAGCTGACCACAACAACAGAAGTGGAAAACTGGCCTGGCGATCCGCACGATCTTACTGGCCCGCTGCTGATGGAGCGTATGCACGAACATGCGACCAAATTTGAGACAGAAATCATTTTTGATCACATTAGCAAAGTTGATTTGCAAAACCGCCCTTTCCGTCTGACCGGCGACAGCGGTGAATACACCTGCGACGCATTGATCATCGCCACCGGCGCGTCAGCCCGTTACCTGGGCTTACCTTCAGAGGAAGCATTTAAAGGCCGCGGCGTTTCCGCTTGTGCCACCTGCGACGGTTTCTTCTACCGTAACCAAAAAGTTGCGGTGATCGGCGGCGGTAATACCGCTGTTGAAGAAGCGTTGTATCTGGCGAATATCGCGTCTGAAGTACATTTGATTCACCGTCGCGACAGCTTCCGTGCTGAGAAAATTCTTATCAAGCGTTTGATGGATAAAGTGGAAAACGGCAACATCGTGCTGCATACGCACCGTACGCTGGAAGAAGTGACTGGCGATCAAATGGGCGTAACCGGATTGCGCCTGCGCGATACACAAAATACTGACAACGTCGAATCACTTGACGTTGCGGGATTGTTTGTCGCCATCGGTCACAGCCCGAATACCGCCATTTTCGACGGTCAGCTCGAACTGGAAAACGGCTACATCAAAGTTCAGTCCGGTATTCACGGCAATGCGACGCAAACCAGCATTCCAGGCGTCTTCGCTGCCGGCGACGTGATGGACCATATTTATCGCCAGGCGATCACTTCTGCGGGCACGGGTTGTATGGCTGCGCTTGATGCAGAACGTTATCTCGACGGTCTGGCAGACGCTTGCAAATAAGTTTTACAAATCAGTAACAAAAGTAAAAAAGGCGACTATAAGTCGCCTTTATTTTTGCCTCGTTGTAACATTGTCCTGCCCAAAAATTCCAATAACTCACCTGCTAAGCGTGCAATGAATAAAACCCGTCAAAAAGAGCTGACCCGCTGGTTAAAACAGCAAAGTGTAATTTCCCAACGATGGCTGAATATTTCACGCCTGCTGGGATTCGTGAGCGGCCTGTTAATTGTCGCTCAGGCCTGGCTCATGGCCCGAATTCTGGACCATATGATCATGGGCAACATCCCCCGAGAGGCGCTGCTGCTCCCTTTCATCGTGCTGATTTTGGTTTTCATCCTGCGCGCATGGGTTGTCTGGTTACGCGAACGCGTCGGGTTTCACGCCGGGCAACATATTCGCTTTGAGATTCGTCGCCAGGTTCTGGATCGCCTGCAACAGGCGGGTCCGGCCTGGATACAGGGTAAACCAGCCGGGAGCTGGGCTACGCTGATCCTCGAGCAGATTGACGATATGCATGATTACTATGCGCGTTATTTGCCGCAAATGGCGCTGGCCGTATGCGTTCCCCTGTTGATTGTGGCGGCCGTATTTCCGTCAAACTGGGTAGCCGCGCTTATTCTGCTCGGAACAGCCCCGCTGATCCCGTTGTTTATGGCGATGGTCGGTATGGGCGCAGCCGACGCTAACCGCCGCAATTTTCAGGCGCTTGCCCGCCTCAGCGGTCATTTCCTCGATCGCCTGCGGGGTATGGAAACGCTGAGAATATTTGGTCGCGGTGAAGCCGAAACAGAAAGTATTCGCGCAGCATCACAGGATTTCCGCCAGCGCACCATGGAAGTCCTGCGCCTGGCATTCCTGTCATCTGGCGTCCTTGAGTTCTTTACGTCGCTGTCTATTGCGCTGGTTGCGGTTTACTTCGGTTTTTCCTACCTCGGCGAGCTCGACTTCGGTCACTACGGCATGGGCGTCACGCTGGCGTCTGGTTTCCTGGCGCTCATTCTGGCACCGGAGTTTTTCCAACCCCTGCGCGATCTTGGGACGTTTTATCACGCCAAAGCACAAGCCGTTGGAGCTGCAGACAGTCTGAAAACCTTTATGGAAACCCCGCTGGCGCACCCTGAGCGTGGTGAGATTGAGCTGGCGACGAAAGATGCCGTTTCAATTGAGGCGCAAGATCTGGTCATCACCTCGCCGGAAGGCAAAGTGCTTGCGGGGCCGCTCAACTTTACCCTGGCAGCAGGTCAACGTACGGTGGTGGTGGGGCGTAGCGGCTCCGGAAAAAGTTCGTTGCTGAATGTTCTGTCCGGCTTTCTTTCTTATCAGGGGTCGCTGCGGATTAACGGTTTTGAACTACGCGACCTGTCGCCTGATTCCTGGCGCAAACAGCTGTCCTGGGTTGGGCAAAACCCGCAGCTCCCTGCCGCCACATTACGCGATAACGTACTGCTGGCACGGCCCGATGCCAGTGAAGAACAGCTTCAGGCCGCACTCGATAGTGCCTGGGTGAGCGAGTTTTTACCGCTGTTGCCGCAGGGCGTAGATACGCCAGTCGGCGATCAGGCGGCCCGACTTTCTGTTGGTCAAGCGCAGCGCGTGGCCGTGGCGCGCGCCTTACTTAATCCGTGTCAGTTGCTTCTGCTGGACGAACCCGCAGCCAGCCTTGATGCCCACAGTGAACAACGCGTGATGCAGGCATTGAACGCAGCATCGCGCCGCCAGACCACGCTGATGGTGACACACCAGCTTGAAGATCTTGCCGACTGGGACGCTATCTGGGTCATGCAGGACGGTCAGATCGTTGAACAAGGTAGCTGGGATGAACTTAGCGCTGCCAACGGAGCTTTTGCGACACTACTGGCTCATCGTCAGGAGGATATCTAAATGCGCGCTTTGCTACCCTATCTGACGCTGTACAAACGTCACAAATGGATGTTAACGCTGGGCATCGTTCTGGCGATCGTTACGCTGCTGGCAAGTATTGGCTTGCTGACGCTCTCAGGTTGGTTCCTGTCTGCTTCTGCGGTGGTGGGCGTCACCGGAATTTACAGTTTTAACTATATGCTCCCCGCAGCGGGCGTACGTGGTGCGGCAATCACCCGAACCGCAGGCCGTTATTTCGAGCGTTTGGTCAGCCACGACGCCACGTTCCGCGTGCTGCAACACCTGCGTATTTATACCTTTAGCAAGCTGCTACCGCTCTCCCCTGCTGGCCTGTCCCGCTATGGACAAGGTGAATTACTTAACCGCGTCGTGGCTGATGTCGACACGCTCGATCATCTTTATTTACGCGTTCTGTCTCCGCTGGTGGGCGCGTTTGTTGTCATCATGGTGGTCACGCTGGGACTGAGCGTTCTTGATTTCACGCTGGCGGTCACCCTCGGCGGCATTATGCTGCTGACCTTATTCATTCTGCCCCCACTCTTTTATCAGGCAGGCAAGAGTACCGGGCAAAGCCTGACGCACCTGCGTGGGCAATATCGCCAGCAGTTAACCTCCTGGCTGCAGGGCCAGGCTGAATTGACCATCTTCGGCGCCAGCGAACGCTACCGCGCTCAAATGGAAGCCACCGAATTGCAGTGGCATGAAGCGCAGCGACGTCAGTCCGAATTAACGGCACTGTCGCAGGCTATCATGCTGTTAATCGGCGCGCTGGCGGTGATTATGATGTTATGGATGGCCTCAGGCGGCGTGGGCGGCAACACTCAGCCAGGCGCGCTAATTGCGCTGTTCGTCTTCTGTGCGCTGGCTGCGTTTGAGGCATTAGCGCCTGTCACCGGCGCGTTTCAGCATCTCGGCCAGGTTATCGCCTCTGCATTACGCATCACCGAACTGACCGAACAGCAGCCAGAAGTCACCTTCCCGGATACCCAATCTCCGGTTTCTGAGCAGCTCACCCTTACCCTGCGTGAGGTTTCATTCAGCTATCCGGGGCAGACGCAAAAAGCACTCGACACCCTTTCCTTGCTGGCAAAACCCGGTGAGCACATCGCTATTTTGGGTCGCACCGGCTGCGGAAAATCAACATTGCTGCAATTGCTGACCCGCGCATGGGATCCGCAGAGTGGCGAAATCCTGATTAACGATCGACCGCTTTCAGCCCTGAATGAAGCCACGCTGCGTCAAATCATCAGCGTCGTGCCACAGCGCGTACATCTGTTCAGCGCTACGCTTCGCGATAACCTGCTGCTGGCAGCACCGCACGCCAGCGATGAAGCATTATCCGCGATCCTGTGCCGCGTCGGTCTGGACAAACTGCTTGATGGCGATGGACTCAATGCCTGGTTGGGTGAAGGTGGTCGTCAGCTTTCTGGCGGCGAACTCCGTCGTCTGGCTATCGCCCGCGCCTTGTTGCACGATGCTCCGCTGATGCTGCTGGACGAGCCTACCGAAGGGCTTGATGCCACAACGGAAAGCCAAATGCTTGAATTAATTGGCGATGTGATGCGGGACAAAACCGTCCTGATGGTCACACATCGTCTGCGCGGATTGTCGCGTTTTGATCAAATAATAGTGATGGACAACGGACAAATTATTGAGCAAGGTAATCACGCAGATCTGTTAGCCAGGCAGGGGCGTTATTACCAGTTTAAGCAACGTCTGTAAGCTATTATTGAACGATCAAACTCGCGTAGTGGAGTTTCGCTGTCATGCGCCTGGTGCAACTGTCCCGCCATTCTATAGCCTTCCCATCACCGGAAGGCGCTCTACGCGAGCCTAACGGTCTACTGGCGCTGGGTGGCGATCTTAGCCCTGCCCGCCTGTTGATGGCCTACCAGCGCGGTATTTTCCCGTGGTTTTCTCCCGGCGACCCTATTCTGTGGTGGTCACCCGATCCGCGCGCCATTCTTTGGCCTGAGAACTTTCACCTCAGTCGCAGCATGAAACGCTTTCATAAAAATTCGCCTTATCGTGTGACGCTCAACTACGCGTTCGGTCAGGTGATTGAAGGCTGTGCGAACGATCGAGAAGAAGGTACCTGGATCACACACGATGTCGTGGACGCTTACCATCGTCTGCACGAACTGGGACATGCGCATTCAATTGAAGTATGGCGACAGAATGAATTAGTCGGCGGCATGTACGGCGTGGCGCAAGGTACGCTGTTTTGTGGCGAATCAATGTTCAGTCGTCAGGAAAATGCGTCCAAGACTGCACTACTTGTTTTTTGCACGGAATTTATCCGTCAGGGAGGAAAATTAATCGACTGCCAGGTATTAAATAGCCACACAGCGTCCCTGGGCGCCATCGAAACCCCGCGGCGGGAGTACCTTGAGCAGCTGAGCATACTGCGTCAGCAGCGGCTACCGAGCCATTTCTGGATACCAAGAACGTTATTTTCGCCTCAGGGGTGAATGTTTTCGGCACATTTTTTGTCGGGGTGTTATAATTGTGCCGCAGAGTTGGTTTAGCCCATTACCCCGCCGCCGTTAAGGAACAGTTCGCGCCAGGCAACGCCTATCGTTTATCTCCTCGTTCCCTTACACGTTACGCTTTAAGTGCGGCTTTGCCGTGTGCGGTTAGAGTAATGCGCCAAACCCGATTTGCTGTGTTTTAAACGCACAAATCTTTACTTATTAAAAGAACTTCGGCATTATCTTGCCGGTTCAAATTACGGTAGTGATACCCCAGAGGATTAGATGGCCAAAGAAGACAATATTGAAATGCAGGGTACCGTTCTCGATACGTTACCTAATACCATGTTCCGCGTAGAGTTAGAAAACGGTCACGTGGTTACTGCACACATCTCCGGTAAAATGCGCAAAAACTATATCCGCATCCTGACGGGCGACAAAGTGACTGTTGAGCTGACCCCGTACGACCTGAGCAAAGGCCGCATTGTCTTCCGTAGTCGCTGATTGTTTTTAACGCCCGAATGGCGTCCAGATAATAAAAGGTCGGTTTAACCGGCCTTTTTTATAGGCTGAGGACAGGTATTTAATCCTCAATCATCCGCGCATATTCCTCTGTTAAGAAATCCACCAATGCGCGTACTGAGGGCAATAATCCCCGACGAGACGGAAAGACTGCGTGAATAATCTCCCGCTTAGGCTCCCAACCGTCGAGCAATGCCACCAGTTCACCCGCCGCTAATTGTTCTTTCACCATCAGTTGCGGCAGTTGTACAACCCCCACACCGGCAACCGCAGCTTCACGTAACGCCAGCATATCAGTGGTGATCATACGCGGCGTGAAATGCACCTCCGCCCGTGCGCCCTGTGGGCCAAATAACTCCCAGCGATGCACATGTTTACCCGATGCCAGACTCAGCCCCGGCCAACGGGTCAAATCCGCCGGAGAGTTGACCGCGCCCATTTGTTCAATTAATCGCGGGCTGGCATATAACCGGTGTCCCCTGTCTGCAAGTACCCGCATCACCAGGTCGCTATCCTCAAATGGACGAGGTCTGACGCGAATCGCCACATCCAGGCCTTCGCCTACCACATCAACGCGGCGGTTCGTCGCCTCAAGCTGCACGGAAACATCGGGATAACGGGCCATAAATCGGGCGAGCATTGGCCCAATATGCACATGCAACAACGTGACCGGACAAGTCAGTTTTACAACGCCGCGCGGCTCAACCTGTAAAGCCGCAATAGCATCCTGCGCCGCCTGCGCTTCCACCAGCATTGCCTTACAGTGTTCGTAAAATGTTTGTCCGACTTCAGTCACGTTAAACTGCCGGGTGGTTCGCTGAATAAGTCGAACCCCCAACCTCTCTTCAAGTTGCGCAATACGTCGGCTCAGTTTTGATTTCGGTTCATCAAGCGCACGTCCCGCCGCTGCGAATCCACCTTCCTCTACAACATGTACAAACCAAGCAAAATCATTGAGATCCGGCTTTGTCATTTTATTGTCCTATTTATGAGACAGTGAAGACCATTTTAGCGACTACTCAATTCGCTGTCATGAATATAAGCTTATTCACATCAAGACAACGCCACTGAGGAGACACAAATGAAACAAGTAACAGGCGTCTACACCGCACCTCGCCCACACTGGGTTGGCGATGGATTTCCGGTTCGCTCAATGTTCTCTTACCAGTCTCATGCAGAGCAGTTAAGTCCATTCCTGCTGCTGGATTACGCCGGTCCGCATACGTTCACACCGGGTAACGAAAAGCGCGGCGTCGGCGAACACCCTCACCGTGGTTTTGAAACGGTGACCATCGTTTACAGCGGCGAAGTTGAACACCGTGATTCAACTGGTCGCGGCGGCATTATCGGTCCCGGCGACGTGCAGTGGATGACCGCAGGTGCAGGAATATTACACGAAGAGTTCCATTCACCGGAATTTACCCGTCGGGGCGGCGAACTGGAAATGGTACAGCTGTGGGTTAACCTGCCGGCAAAAGACAAAATGGCCGCGCCGGGTTATCAGAGCATCACCAGCGATGTTATCCCCACGGTTGCTCTGCCTGATGAAACAGGAAGCGTTCGCGTTATTGCGGGTAGCTACGAGGAAACCAAAGGGCCTGCACATACCTTTTCGCCGCTGAACGTCTGGGATATGCGACTACAACGTAATCATCAGCTCACGTTGTCTCAGCCGGAAGGATGGAGCACCGCACTGGTGGTATTGAAAGGCAATATCACTGTAAACGGGACCACGCCAGCCAGCGAAGCGCAACTGGTGGTGCTAAGCCAGCAGGGGAAAACGCTGCACATTGAAGCCACCAGCGATGCCATCGTGCTGCTGCTGTCTGGCGAACCGTTGAACGAGCCGATTGTAGGTTACGGTCCGTTTGTTATGAACACGAAACAAGAAATCGCTGAAGCTGTACGCGATTTTAACTCCGGCCGTTTTGGCCAAATCTGAATCGAAGGAGAAGAATATGTCCAGTCCTGCAAACTTTAATGGCTCACGTCCGGTTATCGATGTGAATGATTCCGTCATGCTGCTTATCGATCATCAGAGTGGGCTTTTCCAGACCGTCGGCGATATGCCAATGCCTGAACTGCGTGCACGTGCCGCTGCGCTGGCTAAAATGGCGACCCTGGCGAAAATGCCGGTGATTACCACGGCATCCGTACCGCAGGGACCTAACGGCCCGTTGATCCCGGAGATCCACGCCAATGCACCGCATGCCCAATACGTAGCGCGTAAAGGTGAAATCAACGCCTGGGATAACGAAGACTTCGTGAACGCGGTAAAAGCAACGGGTCGTAAGACATTGATTATCGCCGGTACGATCACCAGTGTCTGCATGGCTTTCCCGGCCATCAGCGCAGTGGCTGAAGGTTACAAGGTCTTCGCGGTGATTGACGCGTCCGGTACCTACAGCAAGATGGCGCAGGAAATCACCCTGGCTCGCGTGGTTCAGGCTGGTGTCGTGCCGATGGATACCGCTGCAGTCGCTTCTGAAATACAGGGGACATGGAACCGTGAAGACGCCGCTGAGTGGGCGGAAGTGTATACCAAAGTCTTCCCGGCTTATCAGTTGCTGATCGAAAGCTACAGCAAAGCCCAGGAAGTTGTGACCAACGGCGAAAAACTGGACTCTCAGCGTTAATTATATCCTCCGCGCCGGTTCGGGCGGAGGAATATGTACACTGTGTAACCAAACAACAGTGAACACGTAAATTCTGCTTGACCGTTTTAGCGCAACTCCCTATAGTAGCGCCCCGTTGCCCCCCAAGCGGTCAGGCAGCAATACAATATGGTGAGGTGTCCGAGTGGCTGAAGGAGCACGCCTGGAAAGTGTGTATACGGCAACGTATCCGGGGTTCGAATCCCCGCCTCACCGCCATATTTTAAGAAGAGCTCGTACGCAAGTACGGGCTTTTTTTTTCGCATATTTCACAGCCTGGCGGGGATGAGAAGCCCGGACCGGGTTCGACTACTGGCGCAGCCAGTTGGACAGACTGAGAGCGCAGCGAACAGGCTGCCCGCAGGGCGAGCGAAGCGAGTCAATCCCCGCCTCACCGCCATATCTTAAGAAGAGCTCGTACGCAAGTACGGGCTTTTTTTTCGCATATTGCCTTTGCCGGATGCGGTGCAAGCACCTTATCCGGTCTACAAATGACGAACAGCCTGTAGGCCTGATAATCGAAGCGCCATCAGGCATAGCAGTTATTGTTTACAGAGCAGCGTTAACACTTCGTAATGCGCGGTGTGTGGGAACATATCGAAAAGCTGGACGCGTTCAATGCGGTACCCCGGCAACTGGTGAAAATCCTTCGCCATGGTTTGCGCATTGCAACTTGAATAGACAATAAAACGTGGCGCCATGCGGGAAAGAAAATCGCACAGCGGTTTGCCAATCCCACGACGCGGTGGGTTCACCAGCACCAGATCGGGTACTTCGTCCTGGGCGGTAGCAAACTGAGTCGAATCCAGCGCCTGAAAATACAGATTCTGCAACCCAAGCTCCTGCGCCGATTGTTTCGCACAGTTAATCGCCTCTGGCGCGATTTCAATACCTGTCAGTTTCATCTGCGGCGTGGCACAATGCAGACCAAAGCCCCCTACGCCGCAAAACAGATCCCACATATGAGTAACCGGAAGCTGACGCACCCAGTCGCGCGCGGTGGCATATAAATGCCCCGCCACCACTGGGTTGGTCTGGAAAAAGCTCTGCGGGCGTATCCACAACGGCACATTGTTAAAGCGTTCCGCCAGCGCCTGCTGCTCTGTCAGGAAGATTTCTGTCTCCCCTTCCATAATCGCCATATGCACCGGTTGAAAATTAACAGTGATCACTTTTAACTGTGGCAATTGTGCCTGCAACCACGGTAGCGCTGCACGCAACTGCGCCAGTTTGGCGTCTGAACGCAGGACAAAGCGCAGCATCATACCGCCATCAAACCGGCTTTCCGTTAACAGCAGATATTTCAGCTCTCCGCGTTTACGAGCCACGTTATAGGGCGTTAACCCCGCCCGGGCGATAAACGGTTTGAGCGCGGCAAATACGGGCGCAAAAGAGGCGGGATAGAGCGGACAATCACACAAATCTTCCGGCGTACCGTCACGATGCAGCATCCCAAGCAGTGGTTTTTCCACGCTGCCGCTGACCACCATTTTGGCTTTGTTGCGAAAAGCGCGTTCCGGGCCGCTGACCGGCGCGCACCATTCTCCGACCGAATAATCAGCCAGCAGATTCTGCAGATCGGCTGTTTTTGAGAGGAGTTGATCGGCGACAGGCTGTGTTATCCACTGACAGGAGCGGCAGCGCTCAGCGTCATATAGTGCGCACTGCATACAAAAACCTATAAATTAACAGGGGGCCAATATTATACACGTTATTGCAAACGGAAGAACCGCCGACTGGACGCGGGAACAAACAGTAGCAGCAACACCAGCATATCCGGCAACTTTTGCATCACCAGCGTACGCAGGATCTCACGTCTGGACTCTCCCGCAATGCTGAACAGTTCCGGATAACCATAGCCCAACGAGGCCGCCCACAGATAAACGCTGGCGATAATCTGGGTCAACAGATAGACCCAACGCGCCCAGTTACGTCCTTTTACCAGCGAAAATGCGCAGTAGATTTCGATAAACAGCAGCGCCAGGCTGCCCAGAAACACCAGCGTCAAATTCCAGGTCTGCACGCTGCGATGAATAAATTCGCTGGTGCCACGCAACCCTAGCGTATTAAAAATCATCAACAGATCGAGACAGCGGATCATGATAATAGCCAGCGCCGCCACCTGCACCAACGCAGGGACGTTTAAGCGAGCATGTGATGTGGATGATTTCTTAAAAAATCCCAACGCGTCGTCTTCCATGAAAACGGCGCAGCCACCACAGCTGCGCCGTATAGACAGGTTGGCAGATTTTAGTTTTTTCAGCCGCGTCTTGCACGTTGGATATCGCGAATCCGTTGTTTTTCTGTTCGCGCCATCAGATACCACGCGATAAATCCGATAATTCCTACCACGCCAAGAATCAGCGTCGCCAGCGCGTTGATCTCCGGGTTAACCCCCATACGTACGCTGGAGAATACCAGCATCGGTAATGTTGTGGCGCCAGGACCAGAGACAAAGCTGGCGATAACCAGATCATCAAGCGACAACGTGAAGGCCAGTAACCAGCCGGAGATCACCGCAGGCATAATCATCGGCAGCGTGATAACGAAAAAGACCTTCAGCGGCGTAGCGCCAAGATCCATCGCCGCTTCCTCAATGGAGTGATCCAGTTCGCGCAACCGTGAGGAAATCACCACCGCCACGTACGCCGTACAGAAGGTGACGTGCGCCAGCCAGATGGTCAACATACCGCGATCCGCAGGCCAGCCGATGGCGTGCGCCAGAGCTACAAACAGCAGCAGCAGCGACAAACCGGTAATGACATCCGGCATAACCAGCGGTGCGGTAATCATAAAAGCAAACCCATTCGATCCGCGAAAACGGCCAAAACGCACCATTACCACGGCGGCTATAGTGCCGAGGATTACCGCCATCGTCGCTGCACCCGCAGCAATCGTTAAACTCATGCCAACAGCGCTTATCATCGCGGTATCATGGAAAAGTTCACCATACCAACGCGTTGACCACCCCGCCCAGACCGTAACCAGCTTCGAGCTGTTAAACGAATAGATAACCAGCATCAGCATCGGCGCATACAGGAAGGTAAAGCCCAGCACCAGGATAAAAATACGCCACGGCGAGCGAACGACCGGTAAGTTATTCATCCGTGTTCCCCCATGCTTTTTTGCTGATATTTGTGGAACCACATGATTGGCACAATCAGTAACAGCAGCATAATAATGGCAACGGCAGACGCCACCGGCCAGTCGCGGTTATTGAAAAATTCCTGCCACAGCACGCGACCAATCATGATGCTATCCGGGCCGCCCAGCAGTTCCGGAATGACAAACTCACCCACAGCCGGGATAAACACCAACATCGATCCGGCGATAATCCCGCCTTTGGTCAATGGCACAATCACGCTAAAGAAGGTTTTCAACGGTCGGGCACCCAAATCCAGCGCCGCCTCTACCAGCGAATAATCAATACGCGTCAGCGCGGTGTAAATCGGCAGCACCATAAAGGGTAAATAGGCGTAAACAATCCCGATATAGACCGCCAGATTGGTGTGCAGAATCGTCAATGGTTGATCGATAACGCCCAGCCACATCAGAAAGTTATTCAGTACACCGTTATTTTTCAGGATCCCCATCCAGGCGTACACGCGAATCAAAAACGACGTCCAGGACGGCAGGATCACCAGCAACAACAGAATATTGCGTGTCGAGGGTTTACTGTGTGCGACAGCCCACGCCAGCGGATATCCCAACAGCAGACAACAGATCGTCGAAATCCCCGCCACCTGCAAAGATTGCAGGTAGGCATCAAAATAGAGCGGATCGTCCGTTAACTGCAGGAAGTTGGCTAAGTTGAGCGTGATGGATAGCTGATCGTCAGCCCATGAAACGAGGTCGGTATAGGGTGGAATAGCGCGCGCCATTTCAGCCAAACTGATTTTGAAGACGATCAGAAAAGGCAGCAGAAACAGGAGCAGCAGCCACACATACGGCAGCGCAATCACCAGCTTGCGCCCGTGTTTCATTTGCAGCCGCGACATAAACAGCGTGAATCGCCCTGCTTTATCCACGCGTGCCGGAGGTTCAAGTGTACTCATCTTCGCTCCTTAAACCGTCAACACCACACAACTGTCTGCATCCCAGCACAAACGGACCTCGTCACCCCAGGTGGGTAATCCCTTGCGATAACGATGTTCATTTTGTAGCTGAGCACTCAGCATCTGGCCGCTTTTCAAACGTACGTGATATACCGACAAATCGCCCAGATAGGCAATGTGCACCACTTCGCCTACCGCGAAGTTATAACCATCTGGCGGAGGAGCCTCACAGAGCATGATTTTTTCCGGGCGCAGCGCAACATACACCGGGACGTTATCGACAATAGACGCATCTGCATCTACTTTCAGCGGATGTACCAGTCCAGGAGACTCAATAATCAGACCATCTTCCTGGCGTTCTTTCAGTAGTCCTTCAAAGACGTTAACCGAACCGATAAACTCGGCGCTATAGCGCGTAGTCGGATGCTCGTAGATCTCTTCCGGTTCGCCGATCTGCACAAATTTGCCACGGTTCATGATCGCAATGCGCCCTGCCATCGTCATGGCTTCTTCCTGATCGTGCGTTACCATCACGCAGGTCACGCCGACGCGTTCAAGGATATCCGCCACTTCCAGTTGCATGCGGTCACGCAGCTTTTTGTCCAGCGCCCCCATGGGTTCATCAAGCAGCAGTAACTTCGGCCGTTTCGCCAGGCTACGCGCCAGGGCCACACGCTGACGCTGACCGCCAGAAAGCTGGTGCGGTTTGCGTTTGGCGAACTCCTGCATATGCACCAGGCCCAGCATCTCATTCACCCGGCTGGCGATTTCAGCCTTTGGCAGCTTGTCCTGCTTGAGGCCAAAGGCAATGTTCTGCTCAACCGTCATGTGCGGAAACAGGGCATAGGATTGAAACATCATATTGATCGGACGCAGATAAGGCGGGACGTGCGCTAAATCGACGCCATCAAGCATAATTTGCCCGGTTGTCGGCTGTTCAAATCCCGCTAACATGCGCAGCAGAGTCGATTTGCCACAGCCGGATGCGCCGAGCAGGGCAAATATTTCACCTTTGTAGATAGTAAGGTTGACGTCATCGACGGCGTGTTGGCCGTCAAACGACTTGGTCAGGTTGCGAATTTCAAGCAGCGGGGTCAGCGCCTTGCGGATTTTCGCGTGTGGGCGTGGGGTTGCATCATTCACTCAGGTGCTCTCCGGCATAAAACAAAGAAACGGTGCAAATAACGCACCACGGTGGTGCGTATTGCCGGGTTAGGTGTGTTTAGGATCAACACTGCCCGGCAGGCATCAATCCTGCCGGGTCATGTCCCAAACATCAGGTTATTTTCCGCTTTTTACCTTCGTCCACGCTCGGGTACGGACACGGTCGATCTTCGGATCCTGTACTTTCAGCGTGAACAGCTTGGCGCGCACATCCGCAGGCGGGTAGATGCCAGGGTTATCACGAACTTCCTGACTGACCAGAGCCGTCGCTTCTTTGTTGGCATTGGCATAGAACACGTGGTCGGAAATATGCGCAATCACATCAGGACGCAGCAGGTAGTTGAGGAACTGATAGGCTTCGTCTTTGTTTTTGGCATCGGCTGGCATCGCGAATACGTCAAAGAACGCCATTGCCCCTTCTTTAGGAATTGAGAAAGAGATATTGACGCCATTTTTCGCTTCTTTTGCACGGTTCGCCGCCTGCCATACGTCCCCCGCCCAGCCAATCGCTACGCAGGTATCACCGTTTGCCAGGTCGTTAATATATTGCGAAGAGTGGAAGTAGCGAATATTCGGACGCAGTTTCAACAGCAGGTCGGTCGCCGGTCCGGTGTAATCATCTGCTTTGGTACTGTTTGGATCTTTACCCAAATAGTTCAGTACGGTTGCAAACACCTCTTCAGGCGCATCAAGGAAAGAGACACCGCAACTTTTGAGTTTTTCCAGATTTTCCGGTTTGAGGATCAAATCCCAGCTATCAACCGGCGCATCTGGCCCCAGCACCGCTTTCACTTTGTCCACGTTATAGCCAATGCCGGTTGTTGCCCACATATACGGCATCGCAAACTTGTTATCCGGATCGTGTTTACCCACCAGCTTCAGCAGTTCGGGATCGAGGTTTTTCCAGCCCGGCAGTTTGCTCTTATCCAGCGGCTGGAAGACGCCTGCGGTTAGTTGACGTTCGAGGAAACTGGCGGAAGGAACAACGAGGTCAAAACCGGTGCTGCCCGCCATGAGTTTTCCTTCCAGTACTTCATTGGAATCAAATACGTCATAGATAACTTTAATTCCGGTCTCTTTTTCAAAGTTAGCCACCGTATCCGGAGCAATATAATCAGACCAGTTATAAATATGCAGCGTTTTTTGTTCAGCAGCGAGCGTGCCGGCAGAGATGGACATCAGAGCACCCACAACCAGGCCTGATAACCATTTTTTATTTAAGGCGGTCATAATCTCTTTCCTTCTGAAAGTTCGTTAACAAACGAACAAAAATGTCACACTCTAATGATATGCAAGAAACGTGCATATTCTTTCATGCGGCATCAATGAAAAGAGAGACCTCTCCCGATGCCGCTATCGCCCGCAGATATGCGCCCACTCATTCACCACGTATTGTAGCCACAGCTCAGGTCATACGGGGCAGTTAGAAAATTGACGTCTATATGCTTCGCAAGAATAACTTTAGCCAGGTTTTGTGGATATAGCCCAGATTAAAAAACGTCTTTTATCAATTTTTTATGCAGGAATTGTCTATGACATAAAGCAGAAGGAGCAGAATGGAAGTGAATAATTCTTTAATAAAAGGTTAAACACAGAATAAAAACAGGCCGTACGCAACCGCTCTGGTAGCGGCTGCGCAAAATGCGTCCAGATTCAGGGGGAATTAATGGAGGAAATAGACTTCAGCGTTGCTATTTTGCGTATCTTCTTCAGCGTTAAATAACAGCTGATGCGCCCCAGCTTCGAGGATCACCATCGATATCTGCTCTTCGCTCTGGCGAACAAAACATTCAAACTGCTCAAACGTTACGCCCGGCGTAACGGATAAAGACTGGCAAACCACCAGCTTTGGCAGATTATCATCCTGCATATCCAGAAATGCTTTTACCGTCAGTGAACTGGCATTAATCGCGGACAAATCGGCGGCCAGGGGCAGCAGTGCGGAAGGTCTGACTTCCGCCATCGCAGAAAACAGGATGACGTTATCCACCAAATCAACTTTTGCATCAAAGATGCCGTCGAAGTTCTGCATATGAGGTAAATGCAGCGCCTGACAGGTATCGCATTCAAAAAAACTCATGCCCAGGTCGTCGAGCCATTGACGCAACGTATCCAGAGTGGGAACGACCAGTGATGTCATAATAATGTGCGACCTCTAATGATGAAAAAAATACCGGCACAGCTTACGCAAAAAGAGCGTGTCATACCACGATCGCAATCTATATTGTGTTTAGCCGCCGATTTTAAGACAAAATTCAGGCGTAGCATGGCGCTCGATCCACTGGATCATCTTGCCGGCAATGTCTATCCCGGTGGTTTTCTCGACCCCTTCCAGACCCGGAGAAGCGTTAACCTCCATGACCAGCGGCCCACGTTCTGCACGCAGAATATCAACACCAGCAACATCCAGCCCCATGGTCTGAGCGGCTTTGAGCGCAATTTTTCTTTCGCGCGGCGTGATATTCGCAATCGTAGCAACCCCGCCGCGATGGAGATTAGAACGAAAATCGCCCTCTTTCGCACGGCGTTCAATGGCAGCCACCACCTCGTCACCCACCACGAAACAGCGAATATCCCGCCCTTGCGCTTCTTTGATATATTCCTGAACCAGAATATGAGCATTCAGCCCACGAAACGCATCCACGACACTTTCCGCGGCCTGCCGTGTTTCCGCCAGCACCACGCCGATCCCCTGTGTGCCTTCAACCAGTTTCACCACCAGCGGCGCGCCGCCAACCATATCAATCATGTCGCTGGTATCGTCCGGGGAGTGAGCAATCCCGGTGATGGGTAAATCAATCCCCTGACGCGCCAGCAACTGCAGCGAACGCAGCTTATCGCGCGCGCGCGTAATCGCTACCGATTCATTTAACGGATAGCTACCCAACATTTCAAACTGACGCAGCGCCGCCGTACCATAAAAGGTAATCGCTGAACCAATCCGTGGGATCACCGCGTCAAAATGGGGAAGCTGGCGGCCCTTGTAATGAATAGATGACGCCGCCGGGCTGATGTTCATATAGCAAGAAAGCGGATCGATAATTTCAACCAGGTGACCGCGCTGCATCGCCGCTTCACGCAGGCGCTTACAAGAATAGAGCGTTCCGTCCCGGGACAAAATGGCAATTTTCACCCTGTACCTCTCAATGACCTGGTAAAAGCAGGCGTATCATACACTGGGTTGAAATCTTTAGCGCGTGGCCCATCCCTGTTTATGCAAATATTCCAGGATAAAGGGACGACTTTCTTTGATGATGGTTCGACGAATGTGATCGCTCCAGGTGTCACGACGCGTATTGCTGCCGCGGGTCAGATAGTACTGCGCAAGCTGTTCGTCATACTGCGACAAAACATCTGTATCGAGCGGCTGATACTGGTTTTCGTGCACCACCAGCGACGCGGGCAGGCGCGGCTTGATATCCGGGTTATCCGCAGGCCAGCCAAGGCACAAACCAAACAGCGGCAGAACGTGCTGCGGCAATTTCAATAATTCCGTGACCGACTCAATATTGTTACGCAACCCACCAATATACACACCGCCAAGTCCCAGCGATTCTGCCGCCGTCAGCGCATTTTGCGCCATCATCGCCGTATCAACCACGCCCAGCAGCAGTTGCTCTGCCAGCCCCAACTGCGCGTCAGGGCAAATCTGCAAATGACGGTTAAAGTCAGCGCAAAACACCCAGAATTCAGCGGCCTGCGCCACATGCTTTTGACCGCCAGATAAGGTAGCCAGCGATTCACGCAGAGTTTTATCGGTTATCCGAACAATCGTTGTGCACTGTAAAAAACTGGAGCTTGAGGTGCCCTGAGCGGCGGCAATGATTGCCTCTCGCTGTGCGTCAGAAATAGCTTCATCGGTAAAATGGCGAATGGAACGGTGGCTGCGGATTAAATCAATGGTTGGCGTCATCTCTTTTTTCTCTGTCTGAACGGGAAGAATCGTCGGGAGCGCGCGACAGGAGCTGCGGCGCCAGCAGTTGAGCAATGCGCCACATCAACATCACTGCGGCGGGTAACATCAGCAGTACGCCCAGAAATATCATCACCACGCAGGCTAACGGGCTGTTAAGCGGCGCGGGTAAGGTCAGGTAATCATTAAGCGACAGCAGCGCCAGCGATAACAAAACCATCCCCATTATTTCCAGCATCAATACGCTTTTCGGTAATACACCAATGGTGCGCATAAGCGACCTCCCGGCGAAATGGCTTTTATTATAAAACGTTCCGGCTCGTCGTGTTTAACAGTTATAGCTTGAGGATATCAAAGCAACAGGCCGAACCTGCTTTCCATCCGTCACAAATCGCGGCATCATAATAAGTATTCGCCATCCGGCCTGATAAGTTCGAGGAGAGAGAGATGTTTGCCGTTATTTTTGGTCGCCCAGGGTGCCCGTATTGCGTGCGCGCAAAAGAATTAGCAGAAAAATTAAGCAATGAGCATGACGATTTTAACTTCCGCTACATTGACATCCATGCCGAAGGTATTACGAAAGCCGATCTGGAAAAGACGGTAGGTAAGCCAGTAGAAACCGTTCCGCAGATTTTTGTTGATCAAAAACACATCGGCGGATGCACGGATTTTGAGGCGTGGGCAAAAGAAAATATGAATCTGTTCGCCTGATAGCAGTTTCTACGCCCTCCGCTGGAGGGCGTGATCAGTTCTTTTTCCGTCGTTGATGCTGATTGAACAAGCTACTGATAAACAAAAAACACAATGCGCCAAGCGCGCACCAAAACACCGCACTGAATAACCACGCCAGTTCTTGCCACAATGAACGCGTCGGCATAAAAACGAACCGCATTAGCAACAGACAGCATGGCGCCGCCAACATTGCACCCAGAAGAGGTCTGAGCACCTCCCGACGGTGGGAGAAAAAGCTTGCTGCAGCACCAGGCAAGATAAAAAACAACAACCCGACCTCAGGATGCCCTGCCGCTCTGAATGCCCCTTTCACGTTTAGCGTCAATGAAAGGCACACCACAATAAAGAGCACAAAGCAGCAGATCGCCCCCGCCCAACTTTGCTTATGTTTCAATCGTTCCTCCTGACACATTCTCTATCGAACACTCTTTTCGCCCGCAGGCGTCCAGTCAGATAAAGTAACTCGGCATTCCATGCCAAAAACACACCCACACGATTCTTATAGCCGTTGATACGTAATGAGATTAAACTATCCGCATATATTGTTATGCTGCATTAATCGGGGCTGTGTGCGGTGCTGTCGCCCCTTAATTTCTGGCAAAAACATTAGCGTAAATTGCCATTTCTTTCAATAGCTTACTAGTAAACAAGAAGTTAGCCTCAGTGAATATAAACGTCGCAGATTTGTTAAATGGGAATTACATCCTGTTATTATTTGTGGTCCTGGCTCTGGGCCTCTGCCTGGGTAAATTACGCCTGGGTTCAGTCCAACTCGGTAATTCCATTGGCGTTTTAGTGGTGTCCCTATTATTAGGTCAGCAGCACTTTAGTATTAACACCGACGCATTAAATCTCGGCTTTATGCTGTTTATTTTTTGTGTCGGCGTCGAAGCCGGCCCCAACTTTTTTTCGATTTTTTTTCGCGATGGGAAAAATTATCTAATGCTTGCTCTGGTGATGGTCGGTAGCGCAATGCTGATCGCCCTGGGGCTGGGTAAGCTATTTGGCTGGGACATCGGCCTGACGGCGGGTATGCTGGCCGGTTCGATGACCTCCACGCCGGTGCTGGTCGGCGCAGGCGATACCTTGCGCCATTCCGGAATGGCAGGCTCACAGCTTTCCACCGCCCTCGATAACCTGAGTCTGGGGTACGCCCTCACCTATTTGATTGGACTGGTCAGTCTGATTGTCGGTGCGCGCTACCTGCCAAAACTTCAACATCAGGACCTGCAAACCAGCGCCCAACAAATTGCGCGTGAGCGTGGTCTGGACACTGACGCCAACCGTAAGGTTTATCTGCCGGTGATCCGCGCCTACCGCGTGGGCCCGGAGCTGGTGGCATGGGCTGATGGTAAGAATCTGCGCGAACTGGGTATTTATCGTCAGACCGGCTGCTACATTGAACGCATCCGCCGCAACGGCATCCTGGCCAACCCGGACGGTGACGCAGTGCTGCAAATGGGCGACGAAATAGCCTTAGTTGGTTATCCAGACGCGCATGCCCGCCTCGATCCCAGTTTCCGTAACGGCAAAGAAGTGTTCGATCGCGATCTGCTCGATATGCGTATCGTCACTGAAGAGATTGTGGTGAAAAACCACAATGCCGTTGGCCGTCGCCTGGCCCAGTTGAAGCTGACCGACCACGGCTGTTTCCTCAACCGCGTGATCCGCAGCCAGATCGAAATGCCTATCGATGACAACGTCGTGCTCAATAAAGGTGACGTGTTGCAGGTTAGCGGCGATGCTCGTCGCGTTAAAACGATCGCAGATCGTATCGGCTTCATTTCCATTCACAGTCAGGTGACCGATCTGCTGGCCTTCTGCGCCTTCTTTATCATTGGTCTGATGATTGGGATGATCACTTTCCAGTTCAGTAATTTCAGCTTCGGTATTGGGAATGCGGCTGGATTACTGTTCGCCGGGATTATGCTCGGCTTCCTGCGTGCCAACCATCCAACGTTTGGCTATATTCCGCAGGGCGCGCTGAACATGGTGAAAGAGTTTGGTCTGATGGTATTCATGGCAGGCGTCGGTTTGAGCGCAGGTAGCGGCATTGGCAATGGCCTTGGCGCCGTTGGTGGTCAAATGCTGATTGCCGGATTGGTTGTGAGCCTGGTTCCGGTTGTTATTTGTTTCTTGTTTGGCGCTTACGTATTGCGCATGAACCGCGCCCTGCTGTTTGGCGCCATGATGGGCGCGCGTACCTGCGCTCCGGCAATGGAAATCATCAGCGACACGGCCCGCAGCAACATCCCGGCATTAGGCTATGCTGGCACCTACGCCATTGCCAACGTTCTGCTGACATTGGCGGGGACACTCATCGTCATTGTCTGGCCAGGCCTTGGTTAGCACTGAAAATCACCCTTAAACGAAAATTTTTTGCAGTTCAGCAGAACTTTTCTTCAAGGTGTCAGTCATAACTATTGCCACTGCTTTTCTTTGATGTCCCCAATTTGTGGAGCCCATCAACCCCGCCGTTTTGGTTCAAGGTTGATGGGTTTTTTGTTGCCTGAAATTTGCTATCCCCCCTTCTCCCCATAATTCCTCCCCAAATTTGCAGCACACCGGTTATGGCACATACTTTTAATCGGTGCTTAAAGGTGACGGGAGTTTACTATGTTGCTTACTGGAAAGGTTGCGGTGATCTTCGGCGGCAGCGGCGCTATTGGTAGCGCGGTTGCACAGGCGATGGCGCGCGAAGGTGCTCATGTATACCTGGGCGCTCGCTGTCAGGAAAAGCTTGATTGGGCGGCCAGTCGCCTGCGAATGGCGGGGGGTACCGTCGATACGTTTATCACCGATGTGCTCGACGAGCACGACACCTCAACACAAGTTACCCGCCTGGTACAGCAAATCGGTGGAATTGATGTGGTGGTTAACGCGACCGGCTTTATGCATGAACAGGGCAAGCGCATCGACGCACTATCCCTCTCTGAGTTTATGAGTGGGATCACCCCTTTCCTTGCGGCGCAGTTCAATATCGCAAAAGCCGTAACGCCACACATGGGCGGCAATCGAGCTGGCGTCATTCTCACCATCGTTGCTCCCGCAGCCCCGATGGCGATGCCTGGGCATCTCGGCCATATCGTCGGTTGTGCAGGAACAGAAGCATTTATTAAAGCGCTTGCCAGCGAGACGGGCCCCATAAACATTCGTGTCGTCGGCGTGCGCTCGCATGCGATTATGGATGGGGTAGCGGCCGGTTCCTATACCGGGGAGATTTTCACCGCGAAAGCGCAGTCAATGGGTTTAACCGTCGAACAATGGTTAAGCGGTGCAGCACAAGGCACCATGATCGGACGCCTGCCTACGCTGGCACAAATCGCTGAGGTTACAACCTTTCTGGCTTCAGACCATGCTGGAGCAATGACCGCCACGGTGGTAAATATTACCGGGGGCACAACCGTAAGCTAATTTACCCGCTTTTCACGCCGTGCGCTGCTGCGAGCCTTTTTTTGCACTCGGGCGGGAACACAATGCTATACCGCACATAATAACCAACGCGCTCACCAGATGATATGAATGCAGGGTGACGTGCAAAAACATAACGCTAAATAATCCGCCACTCAGTGGGATCAAGTGCGAATAGATCTCTCCGCGGGTTGCGCCAATAGCGCTAATCCCTTTGTTCCATAACAGATATGACAGCCAGGAAGGAAAAATAACAAGGTATGCCAGCCCAGTAATAACGCCTGTATTGGCATAGCTATCCCAGCCCGGCATACCATTACGCATCAACTCCACAGCCAGTACCGGAATAAGCACCATCGCACCGAGCATCGCGCTCACGGCGACAAAGGCGTTTCCCTTCACCTCACGCGGTTTAATGCGCAAAAAGGAACAATATACGGCCCAACTTAACGCCGACCCCATGGTCCAGACATCGCCCTGATTCAGATGTGCAAATACCCGCGTATGTATCATATCGCCCTGCGACACCAGCCAGATAACACCAACAGTGCTCAGGATCACACCTGCTATATTTCGCGCAGAAATCCGCTCTTTAAAAAAGAACTTATTGATTAACAGAACGAGCGCCGGAGTCGTGGACATATAAATCGCCGCATTGAGCGAGGTTGTATATTGCAGGCCGATATACAGCGTTAAGGGGAAAAGAACCTGACCACAAAGTGCGAGGAAGACGATGGTACCCAAGGATGTTTTCATCACCGGCCATTGCTCTGCGACCTGACGAAAATAGAGCGCCATCAATAATAACGCGGTAAATATCCAGCGTGCCGCTGATAAAACAATGGGATCAACTTCAGCGACTAATAGATGACCAACCACATAATTCCCACCCCAAAAACAGGCAGCCAGACTGAGTAAAAGATAGGGCATATTTGCGCCTTATTGCCAGTTGTACGGTATGACCACAAGGCTACGGCGGCGTGAGAATGAATGCTAATATAACGTTTTTATCCATCTGCATAGATTAAAACTATGAAATTTACGCTAAGGCAACTTGAGTTTTACATCGCACTTGCAGAAACATTACAAATTTCCAAAGCTGCTGCGCGCTGTCATATTTCTCAGTCATCAATGACCATTGCCATGCGGAATCTGGAAGAAGCATTAGACGTGCAGCTATTTGTACGTTACCCCAAAGGCGTGAAGCTCACCGCCGAGGGCGAGCGCTTTCTGGCACATGCCTGCAACATCATCAACAGCAGCCACTCGGCTATTGCCGCCCTGCATGACAGGAGTGAAATTCTCACCGGCACGGTGCGCATAGGCATTGCCGAAACGCTCTCTGCCTATCTTATCCCCGATATACTCAACGATATTGAACGACGTTTCCCTTTGCTGGAGATCGTGTTTTATGAAGCTACTGCACCGGAACTGGTACAGGCGCTACGGGAACACAAGGTCGATTTTTGCCTGCTTCTGACCTCAAATATCAGCCATGATAACGACCTGGAGATCGAAACATTTATTCGTTCACAGCGCCGCCTGTGGACGTCTATTGGGCATCCGCTACAGAGCCAAGCATCAATCCGTTTAATAGACGTCGAGAAGCTACCATTTTTACTGCTGGAAACAGATAAGTACCCTGACGTAATCATCGATTACTGGCAGCAGCGTGGCTATACGCCCAATATCAGTTTTCGCAGCAACTCTTTTGAAGCAATAAGAAGCCTGGTTGCAAAAGGCAGAGGAATAACTATTTTATCCGACCTGGTGTATCGCCCGTGGTCACTGGATGGTCTGCGCGTCATGCACAGAACGATTGATGATTTTATTACTTATATGGATGTCGGGACGGTAAAAAAAGCCGCCCGACCGTTGACTACAGAGGCGGTGAAAGTCGTTGATTTTTTACGTCAGGCCATTACCCGCCTCGACAAACCATTTTGATGATTTTATCTCTGCGGCAATCCGGCAATACGCTCCACCATCATCAGAATCTCTTCCCGCGACAGCGGTTTTTTGTCGGTAACAAAATGCAGCGTCATTCCTTCGAGAAATGCATCCAGCGCCCGCGCAGTTACCGGTTCAAACCACTGTTCCAGCGTTTGTTGACTGCGTAACATCCAGTTTTGCATCACCATTTTCAACGTCGGTTTGCGACTGGCGAAAGCATACAACTGGTACATGAGTTCCATATTATCGGGCGTCGTAACCTGGGAGCTGTAAATCATCTCGGTAATGGCATGGCAGGCTGTCTGCGCATCCGCAACGTCGGCAAAAAAAGCCTGATACTGCTGAGACATCGTGTCAGTAAAGCGCCCGAACGCCTCCATTAAAAGCTCATCTATTCCCGAAAAGTAATAGGTCATTGAACCCAGCGGTACCCCGGCAATCATGGCGATTTTTCGGTGCGTAACCCCATGGACACCGTAGGCGATTACCGCCGCCAGGGTGGCCTGAACTATCTTTTCCCGCCGTAGCGGATCGTTCGCGCGTCGCACTGCATTTCCTCACCTTGCGTTTGTGTACAAATGTACACAGTCTTGCTAATGTTGTCTTCTTCCCTCTTTTCTTTGGTTCGAATTCATGACAGGCACCTCACCACGCAAAGCCTTAAGACGTCGTACCTGGGCGCTTTTCACGTTTTTCTTTTTACCCGGATTACTAATGGCTTCCTGGGCAACGCGTACTCCTGCCATCCGAGATATCCTCTCCATCTCCACTGCCGAAATGGGCGCGGTATTGTTTGGACTCTCTATTGGTTCGATGAGTGGCATTCTTTGTTCGGCCTGGCTGGTGAAACGATTTGGCACGCGTAAAGTGATCCGCACCACCATGTCCTGTGCAGTCCTCGGGATGGCTATCCTCAGCGCGGCGCTATGGTTGCATTCCGCATGGCTTTTCGCGTTTGGCCTGGGCGTGTTTGGCGCCAGCTTTGGCGCGGCGGAAGTCGCCATCAACGTCGAAGGCGCGGCAGTTGAGCGCGAAATGAACAAGACCGTGCTGCCGATGATGCATGGTTTTTACAGTCTGGGAACGCTGGCGGGAGCCGGGGTCGGGATGATGCTTACCGCCTTCAGCGTGCCTGCGACCGTACATATTTTATTGGCGGCAATGGTGGCAATCACTCCTGTCTTTATCGCCATCAAGGCCATTCCAGACGGCACGGGTAAGAATGCCTCTGACGGCGCTCACTCCAGCGAAAAAGGCGTGCCTTTCTATCGCGACATCCAGTTGCTGCTGATTGGCGTCGTGGTGCTGGCGATGGCGTTTGCTGAAGGTTCGGCCAACGACTGGCTGCCGCTGCTGATGGTGGATGGCCACGGATTTAGCCCGACATCAGGCTCGCTGATTTATGCTGGATTTACGCTGGGTATGACCGTGGGTCGATTCACCGGCGGCTGGTTTATCGACCGCTACAGCCGCGTCGCGGTGGTGCGTGCCAGCGCGCTGATGGGGGCGCTTGGCATCAGTCTGATTATTTTTGTCGATAGCACATGGGTAGCGGGTGTTTCCGTTATTCTGTGGGGGCTTGGTGCATCGCTCGGCTTCCCGCTGACCATTTCAGCAGCCAGCGACACCGGTCCCGATGCGCCAGCCCGCGTCAGCGTTGTAGCGACCACCGGCTACCTGGCATTCCTGGTAGGGCCGCCGCTGCTGGGCTATCTGGGTGAACATTACGGCCTGCGCAGCGCTATGCTGGTGGTGCTGGCGCTGGTGCTTATCGCCGCCATTGTCGCGAAAGCGGTGGCGAAACCGGATCTCAAAAATACCCCTGTGATGGAGAACAGCTAATGAGCATCAAATTAATTGCGGTCGACATGGATGGCACATTTTTAAGCGACCAAAAAACCTATAACCGTGAGCGGTTTATGGCGCAATACCATCAAATGAAAGAACAAGGGATCCGCTTTGTCGTCGCCAGCGGCAATCAGTATTACCAGCTCATCTCCTTTTTCCCTGAACTGGCCAATGAAATCTCATTTGTCGCTGAAAACGGCGGTTGGGTAGTCAGTGAAGGGAAAGATATTTTTAACGGTGAACTGGCAAAAGACGATTTCAAGGCCATCGTGGATCATCTGTTGACCCGTACGGACATCGACATTATCGCCTGCGGTAAAAACAGCGCCTATACGCTCAAAAAATACAGCGATGAGCATAAATCCGTTTCCGCCATGTACTATCATCGTCTTGAATTTGTAGATAATTTTGACAATCTCAACGACGTTTTTTTCAAATTCGGGCTGAATATTTCAGACGACCGTATCCCGCAGGTGCAGGCTGATCTCCATGAGGCAATTGGCGATATCATGGTACCGGTGCATACCGGCTACGGCAGCATCGATTTAATTATTCCAGGTGTGCATAAGGCAAACGGTCTGCGCCTGCTGCAACAACGCTGGAATATTAGCGACGACGAGGTTGTTGTGTTTGGCGATGGCGGAAATGATATTGAGATGCTGCGTCAGGCGGGATTTAGTTTCGCAATGGCCAACGCTCACGAACCGGTTGTCCAGGCGGCAAAATATCGCGCGGGATCGAACAACGAAGAGGGTGTGCTGGATGTTATCGACCGCGTATTAAAAAACGAAGCGCCGTTTACGCATTAACGCCTCAGCACAGACGGCAACAAAATGATGATATGATCTATTCATAATCCGCCTCAAATTAACCCCACTGGATTATTACCTCCAGTGATTACTTCAGGCGAGCGGATCATGAAGAAAAGTGTACTGATAGCAACATTGTTGCTGGGTTTTGCGGGGACTTCATTTGCGCAAAGCGTTACCGTGGATGTACCAAGCGGTTATAAAGTGGTGGTCGTGCCCTCTTCCGTCAGCGTTCCGCAGGCGGTCAACGTGACGACCGCGCCACAAACAGTGTATGTTGCTCCAACACCCGCCCCGGCACCTGTCTATCGCGCACATCCCTATGCGCGACATGTTGCCAGCGTAGGTGAAGGGATGGTTATCGAACATCAGATTGACGACCATCACTAAGTTTCGTCAGGCCCGGGCAACCGGGCTTTAGCCTTCCCGGGAATTCCCTACCCGTTTATCTTTCAGAAAGATAACCATCAATATCAGCCACAGTACGCCGCTTGTCAGATTAAACAGGCTGAACAAGCCGTTTCCTCCCAGCAGATAAGCATGTTTGCTCAACTCAATACCGACGGTAAAAATCAGCATCTGCAACATGCCCATAGCGGCAGAAACCGTCCCCTTACTCATTTCACTGGCAAACAACGTCAGGCGGACCAGCCCCGCATTCGCCACGCCAATGCCAAACGCATAGAGACTCAAACCCGCCGTCATCCACAAATACGCATGGGATGACACTACCGTGGCCGCCGCGGCAATCACCAGTCCGACGGCGATAGGCCAGCCACCCATGATAATCAGCGAACGCACGGTCTTGCGCGAAGTCAGACGCGCCAGCACCAGATTACCGGCAATCAGCGCCCCAAAAATCGGCACCTGCAGCAGGCCATATTCGTAACTGCTGAGGTGTTCACCGCTGATGATAATAATCGGCGACTGGGCAATCCACGCCAGTAACGGCAGGCTGACAAAACCTAATGCCAGCGCGCCGGCAACAAAACGCCCATTTTTTAGCACCAGCTTATAATCTTTACCCAGATCTTTAATGGACAGCTTTTCACCAAGCCGGGTCGCCGTTTCCGGCATCGCGCGTTGCAGGCCAAAGAAGGAGATAGCTGCAAGAGCAGCAAACAGGATAAACATCCCTTCCCACGGCAGAACATGTACCCAGGCCGCGCCAACTAACGGTCCCAGCAGCGGCGCAATCAGCGCCACGTTTGCCATCAGCGCGGTAATTTTTATACACACCGCTTCCTCAAAGGATTCCTGAATGGCGGCGTAACCCACCGCGCCAATAAAGCACAGGCTTATCCCCTGCAAGAAACGCAGAAAGGTAAATTGCTCAATATTCTGTGCCAGCAGAGTCGCAAGGCAGGTCACAATGAACCAGAGCACGCCGGTTAACATTACAGGGCGACGACCAATACGATCCGACAGCGGCCCTAACAGCCACTGTAAAAACATGCCACCCGCCAGATAGGCAGTCATGGAAGTGGGTACCCAGTCTAATCCGGCCTGATATTGCTCCACCACCGCCAACATTCCGGGCTGGATCATATCGTTACCGATATAAGTAGAGAATTCGTAAAGCACCAGACAGAGAGGGAAAAGTAATGCCTGACGCCCCAACCGGGCGCCTGAAGATAAACGGTTTTGCATGCAGTCTCTTAGCAAATGAAAAAACGCGCAAAGTGTAATAAATGCGCCGTACCGGTGATAGTGAATTATGTGATTTGAAAGCAAAATGCGCACATTTTTACATTCATTTGCTCAAGAACATTTTGCTTTAAGGTTAATTTAAGTTGAGGCCGCTATCATGCTTAATAGGTCTCATTAATTGTCTTAAAAATAGTCATTTAGCAGACAAATAAGACAAGACCGCTTTTTATCCTGTAACAGCAATTTTATGCTCTCCCCCTATGGGCCTTTTAACGAGTACACTGAGTCTGGACGTTATGCTGGAAAATCTTAATAATTCGCTGTTTTACCTGATCAACGCAACGCCGGACTCTGCGCAATGGGCTATCTCGCTCGCCATATTTATTGCCAAAGATTTAATCACCATTGTCCCGCTGTTAGCGGTTATTCTCTGGCTTTGGGGACCGCGCGCTCAGGTTACTCTCCAGCGCCAGTTGGTCATAAAAATGGCGATAGCGCTGGCAGTTGGCCTGACTATTTCATGGCTGATGGGGCATCTGTTCCCCCACGATCGTCCGTTCGTTAACCACATCGGGTACAACTTCCTCCACCATGCGGCGGATGACTCTTTCCCGAGCGATCACGGCACGGTTATCTTTACTTTTGCTCTGGCTTTCCTGTTCTGGCATCGCCTGTGGACTGGCGCGCTGCTGATGGTTGTCGCCGTGGCGATTGCCTGGTCGCGCGTATACCTTGGCGTACACTGGCCGCTGGATATGCTGGGCGGATTCCTGGCTGGGCTGATCGGCTGCCTGAGCGCCCAGATGATCTGGCAACGGTTCGGCGCGCCCCTTTACTTCGGCTTGCAGACCTGCTATCGCACCTGTTTCGCTCTGCCCATCCGTAAAGGCTGGGTGCGTGACTAACCCACGGTAAAAAGAGTAGTATTAGGCGCAATACGAGCACTTATACTACTCTCCAGGGGAACTATGGAAACTCGACGCGACGAGCGTATTGGTCAGTTGCTACAGGCGCTGAAACGCAGCGATAAATTACACCTCAAAGAAGCCGCGACGCTGCTGGGCGTATCTGAGATGACCATTCGTCGCGACCTGAATAATAACAATGCGCCTGTCGTCTTACTCGGGGGCTATATTGTTCTGGAGCCCCGCAGCGCCAACCACTATTTAATCAGCGATCAAAAATCCCGTCTGGTTGATGAAAAGCGCCGTGCCGCACAGCAGGCGGCAAGCCTCGTGCAGGCGCATCAGACCATCTTTTTCGACTGCGGCACGACCACGCCGTGGATTATTGAGGCTATCGACAATGAACTGCCTTTCACCGCAATCTGCTACTCGCTAAATACGTTTCTGGTATTGCAGGAAAAACCGCAGTGTCGCGTCATTCTATGTGGCGGGGAATTTCATGCCAGTAACGCCATCTTCAAACCGCTCGATTTTCAGGAAACACTGAATAATCTGTGCCCGGATATCGCCTTTTATTCCGCGGCAGGCGTGCACATTGAGAAAGGCGCGACCTGCTTTAATCTGGAAGAATTAGCGGTGAAACACTGGGCAATGTCGATGGCGCAGCATCACGTTCTGGTGGTCGACCACAGCAAGTTTGGGAAGGTACGTCCTGCGAGGATGGGGGAATTAAAACGTTTTGATACCATCATCAGTGACAGCCGCCCCGACGATGAGTTTGTGGAATACGCCAAGGCGCAACGCATAAAGCTGTTGTACTAGATGATACTGCCGGACAGCGATGTTAGCGCCATCCGGCAATCGATTAGATTAAGAGAACCAGCCGCCAAACCACTGGTGGAACTTCATCATCACAAAATCCCACATCCGGCTAAAGAAACCACCCTCTTCCACTGCTTCCATCACCATCAACGGACGTTGCTCGATAGATTTACCGTTCAACTGGAAGTCGATAGTCCCCACAACCTGCCCCTTTTTCAGCGGCGCGGTTAACAGTGGCTCGGTTAGCGTAAAGCTGGCTTTCAGGTTCTTAAGCTGACCGCGCGGGATAGTTACCGAACCCGCTTCCCCAGCCCCCAAATTGACTTCGCTCTTATCGCCAAACCAGACGCGCTGAGTCACGAAGGTGGCATCCGGTTTAATCGGCGTAACGGTTTCAAAGAAGCGGAAGCCCCAGGTCAGCAGTTTTTCTGATTCATTAAAACGGATACGGTCGGTTTTCGCCCCCAGCACGACGGAGATCAGACGCATATCGCCCTGGGTCGCGGAAGCGACGAGGTTATAACCCGCGCCCGCCGTGGTACCGGTTTTCATTCCGTCCACGTTCAGATTGGTGCTCCACAACAGACGGTTGCGGTTCGGCTGGCGAATTTTATTAAAGGTAAACTCTTTCTCTTTGTGGATAGCGTACTCTTCGGGCACATCGTGGATTAACGCCTTGCCGAGCAACGCCATATCACGCGCGGTACTGAACTGCCCTGCCGCATCCAGGCCATGCACCGTCTGGAACGTGGTATTGGTCAGTCCCAGTTTTTTCGCGTAACCGTTCATCAGACCGATGAAGGACTCCTGACTCCCGGCAACGTAATCAGCAAGTGCAATACAGGCATCATTACCAGACTGAATGATAACGCCTTTGTTCAGATCGGATACCGCAACCTGATCGCCAGGTTTGAGGAACATAACCGACGAACCGCGCAGGGCCGGATTACCGGTCGCCCAGGCATCTTTGCCCACGGTGACCATGTCGTTGAGGTTAATTTTTCCGGCCTTCAGCGCCTGACCGACCACATAGCTGGTCATGATTTTGGTCAGACTGGCAGGATCCAGTTTCTCATCAGCATTACCTTCCGCCAGCACCTTGCCGCTGGCGTAATCCATCAGGATCCATGCACGCGCGTCCACGCTCGGAGGAGCCGTGGGTTGCTCCGCCGCCTGTACGGTCGGTGCCAAAAGGATTAAGAGTGCAGAACCAGCAGCAAAGCTGCGAAGTGAAGAGAAGTATTGCGTCATAAATGCCACCCGAGTATCCATTCTAAAAAACCACGTCATACCACACCGTGTTTACACAAAACTGGCCAGACAATCTCGGCCAACCCATTGCAGAAAAAGTCTGATGGATGACGTGTAAAATAAGTGCGGTGAGTAATAACGCACTAACGAGCTTAAAGAAACCGTAAGTTGGTAAAGTTTTTAAAGTTTATGCAATAACGCCGCGCAGCGCTGCCCCTGGCACGATTTTTTTAGACGTTGTTGCGTAAATATTAGGTTTACCCCACCATGTGAGCGAGTCAGAGGGTATCTGCAGCCATGAAGCTGCTCAATTAATTTGCGGGGTTACTATGATTACACTGTGGGGTCGCAATAACTCGACCAACGTAAAAAAAGTATTGTGGACGCTCGAAGAACTGGAACTGCCGTATAACCAAATTCTGGCAGGCGGGCAGCATGGCGGTAACCGCGATGCCGACTATCTGGCGATGAACCCGAACGGGTTGGTCCCACTGCTACGCGATGATGAAACAGACGTTGTCCTGTGGGAATCCAATACCATTGTCCGTTATCTGGCGGCGCAGTACGGGCAAAAGCGTTTGTGGATTGAGGCACCTGCCGCGCGTGCCGTCGGCGAAAAATGGATGGATTGGGCGAACCAGACGCTGAGTCCTGCGCACCGGGTCATCTTATTTGGTCTGGTCAGAACGCCAGCCGATCAACGCGACATGGCAGCCATTGAGGCAAGTATTCAGGTTTGCGATAACCTGTTTGCTATTCTGGATAACGCGCTGGCGGACCAGCCGTGGTTCTCCGGGGCGGAATTTGGCACGGCGGATATCGCCATTGCGCCATTCGTCTATAACCTGTTCAACGTTGGTTTGACATGGACCCCGCGTCCACACCTGGAACGCTGGTATCAGCAACTGACGGAACGCCCGGCATTTCAAAAAGTGGTGATGATCCCGGTCAGTTAATCAGCTCAGGGACTCACTTTCAATAATTCCCCGTCGGACTCGTCGGTTAACACGTACAAATAGCCGTCTGGTCCGACGCGCACATCGCGGATCCGCTGTCCCCTTTCCTGCAACAGGCGTCCCTCTTCAGTGACCGTATTCCCTTTGACGCTCAGCACGATCACCTCTTTATCTTTCAACGCGCCGATAAACAGCTTCTGCCGCCACTGCGGGAAGGTATCGCTATTGTAAAAAGCCATTCCGCTAACTGCCGGTGACTTTTCCCAGTAAAAGATAGGCTGTTCTGTACCCGCAACAATTTGCCCCTTGGCTTCGGGAATTTTGAGACCACTATAGTTAATCCCCCAGGTTGCGATCGGCCAACCGTAGTTTTTGCCTCTTGCGGGGATATTGATTTCATCGCCTCCACGCGGACCATGCTCATTGAGCCACAGCGCATCGCTCCACGGATTCATTGCCATACCTTGTGGATTACGGATGCCATACGACCAAATTTCTGCCCGCGCCCCCGACTGATTCACAAACGGATTATCCGGCGGCGTTTTGCCCTCGTCGGTCAGACGTACCACCTTGCCCTGCAATTTATTTAGATCCTGGGCGGTTGCACGTTGGTTATTCTCACCCAGGCCGATAAACAGATAGCCATGACCATCAAACACCATGCGCCCACCAAAATGGTTTCCGGTTGAGAGCTTCGGCTGTTGGCGAAAAACGGTCTGGAACGCTTGCAGGTGTTTGAGATCGTCGCTCAGTCGTCCGTAACCTACCGCCGTGCCGGCTTTACCCTCACTGTCGGCTTCAGCGAAGCTGAGCCACACTCGCCGGGATCGTTCAAAGTCAGGCGCTAACGCCACATCCAACAATCCTCCTTGACCATTCGCCCAGACTTTAGGTACGCCGGTCAGCGGGTCGGAAAGTCCCTTATCAGGCTGCCAGAGTCGAAGCTGGCCGCCTTTGAGCGTAATTAACATACCGCGATTATCGGGTAAAAAAGCCAGCGACCACGGGTGATCAAGTTTGGTTTGCAGCACCTCCACCTTTACCGCGGCGGCATAAGAGGAAAATAGCGCAAGTGGGATAGCACAGAGAAAGAGTTGACGCATAACACCTCCTGAATGGCTCTGCATAAAGCGTAGCCAGCAGGGGGAATTATCCCGCTACATTTACATAATCTTAACGAAAAGGGGGAGCGCCCTCCCCCTGATTCAGACGTGTTCCAGCGTTGGATAAGATTGCAAACACTGGATGCTCAGCGTCAGCGTTGTCAGGCAGTTTTCCAGTTTATCTGCGTTAACGGCAATAAAAGTTGGACAATCGTGATGTCCACTCATAAGACAAACAGCGGCGGCGGCTAACGCCCCTTCAGCACGATGAAGGGCATTCCACTCTTCCTGATCAAGATGCATACCGTGAAGCTGTGATTGCTCGTGCAGTTCGCGATTCAGCACAAAAAAATTATCACGTAGACGATCGCTCTCGCTGACTGACATGTAGCCTTTCGCTTTTCTCAACAGCAGATAAGCGGCAAGTTCGATACGGGCGTTTATCAATTTGTTGAGAAGATCGGTTCTCAGTCTGTCAACAACCATACTTTGTTCCTCCTCTTTCCAACCATGGTGCAACTTAATAGTATGGTTGTTTTTTGAACAAATAGATGTCCTACATCAACAAAGCTCAATTGATTAACATAATTTACAATGTTACAACTCCAGGCGATGCGCTTAGCGAAAATGGTCAGTTTCTCGCTGGCATGGCATTTTTTGCTATACCTGATGTGATTACTGCCGAAGTGCTGATTATGAGGGGTCTATGTCGAAAGCAAATGATGCAGAGAAAATTCGCACACTATCAAAAATTGATCTCAATCTGCTGACGATTTTCTGTTTGATCTATAGCGTAGGCAGCATCTCCCGAGTCGCTGACATGTTGAATATCTCACCCTCTGCCGTCAGCCAGTCCTTGAGAAAACTGCGCGAAATGATGGGGGATAATCTGTTTGTCCGCAGCGGAAATGCGCTGTTACCGACGGTCTACTCTGATGAGCTTTATGATAATACGATCCCTATTATCGACAAACTGTCGTTGCTGATGCCGCTTTCCACGCCTGCCGCCAAAAAAAGGCTAACGCTCTATACGGAATCTTTTATATCCCCTATCGTCATTCCCGATGTTACCGCGAGAATAATCGATACCGACGCCGATATCAGTCTCCTGCACCTCACCGCCGACCTGAATGAACAGAGCATTATTGAGTTATTGAATATGCGCCAGGCGGATGTCGTTTTTTCAACTTTTTCCGTTGAGTCAGCAAGCCTTTCATGCCAGAAAATATGCGATATGCGCCTGGTACTGGTAGCGTCGCAGAATAACGCTTTATACGGTAGTTCCATTAGCGAAGCACAATTCAGAAACGCGAACCTGGTGGGTTATAATACCAAGAATGAAAAAATCATTTACCATCGCAGTATTGTGGATAAAAAATTCAGATCCGGGGATCGCTGCCTGCTGACCTCATCATTTACGGCGATACTGACGATTGTGTCCAATACCCATTGTATAGGGGTGATCCCGGAAAAGGTATTTGCAACACATGCTCATCTGTATGGGCTGAAAAAAATAAACACGCCGTTTCCCCTGCCGCAATTTAGTGTGTTTGCTTCATCGCGCAAAGACAGCAATACCCATAAGATCCTCTCCCCCATACTCGCCGATTTGCAAACCGCCTCCCTGTTATGAAAACCAGGGAGGCCCAGCGTTAGGGAAATTGCTATACGTGAATTTTAGCTATGCGCCAGATATGATCAGCATATTCCTGCACCGTTCTGTCAGATGAGAAATACCCCATGTTGGCAATATTGTGCAACGTCCTGGTCGTCCACTCCCGGGGTGTTCGATACAGCTCATCCACCGCATCCTGACAGTTCACATAGCTGCGGTAATCCGCCAACACCTGATAGTTGTCGCCAAAATTGATTAATGAATCCAGCACGTCTCTGTAACGTCCGGGCTCCTGCGGGCTGAACATACCCGTACCGATTTGCGTCAGCGCCTGGTGCAATTCCTCATCATTTTCAAAGATGCGTCGCGGGTCATAGCCATCGCGTCGTAAGGCTTCAACCTGATTAGCCGTATTACCAAAGATGAAGATGTTATCTTCCCCAACGTACTCGCGCATTTCAATATTCGCGCCGTCGAGCGTACCAATGGTCAACGCGCCATTCATACCAAACTTCATATTGCTGGTCCCGGAGGCTTCCGTCCCGGCCAGGGAAATTTGCTCTGACAGATCGGCAGCAGGAATAATTAGCTGTGCGAGACTGACGCTGTAATCCGGGATGAAAACCACCTTTAGTTTGCCGCCTTTTTGCGGGTCATTGTTGACTAACTGCGCCACATCATTAATTAAGCGGATAATTTGCTTCGCCATGTAATAAGACGAGGCGGCTTTTCCGGCAAAAATATTCACCCGTGGAACCCAGTTGGCATCCGGCGCGGCTTTAATCCGGTTATAGCGCGTGATCACATGCAGCACATTCATAAGCTGCCGCTTGTATTCGTGAATACGTTTCACCTGCACATCAAACAGCGCATCAGGATTCACCACCACGCCGTAATGGGCGGCAATATGTTGCGCCAATCGCTGCTTATTTTCATACTTCGCCCGGCGCACCGCCTCATTCACCGTCGGATAATCTATGTATTGCTTTAACTCGCCCAATTGCATTAATTTGGTCCGCCAGCTTTCGCCAATATTCTCATCCAGCACATTGGCAAGCGGAGGATTAGCCAACGCCAGCCAACGCCGCGCCGTGACACCATTGGTTACGTTGGTGAAACGCAGAGGAAAGATACGCGCAAAGTCAGCAAACAGGGAGTCGGTCATCAGCTTTGAATGCAACGCCGATACGCCATTTACCTTATGACTGACAACCACCGCCAGCCAGGCCATGCGCACCACGCGCCCATTAGATTCATCAATCAGCGATACGCGCTGCAGCAGTTCGCTATCATCGCGATAGCGCTCCTGTAACGTCTTCAGGAAGCGGTCGTTAATCTCAAAAATAATCTGCAAATGACGCGGTAAAAGTCGACTTAACATTTCTACCGGCCAGGTTTCCAGCGCCTCGCTCATCAACGTATGGTTGGTATAAGAAAAAATCTGACAGGTCACGTCAAACGCGTTATCCCAACTAAACTGGTGATGATCAATCAGCAAACGCATCAGCTCAGGGATCGCCAGCACCGGATGCGTATCATTGAGGTGGATAGCGATTTTATCGGCCAGATTATCGTATGTGCGGTGCAACTGATAATGACGGCTCAGGATGTCCTGAATCGTGGCCGAGGCCAGGAAATAGGCCTGGCGTAAACGCAGTTCACGTCCTGCATCGGTCGAATCATCAGGGTACAAAACTCGCGAGATCCTCTCGAAGTGATATTTGTTTTCCATTTGCGTAGCAAAGTCTTCCTGCTGATTCAGTTTGCCCGCATTGACCTCACTATTTACCTGAACGTTCCACAACCGCAATGTATTGGTGGTGTCCGTCGCATAGCCGGGAATAATCTGGTCATGGGCCACCGCCAGAATATCTTCAGTTTCTAGCCAGCGGGTTTTATTCCCTTCTTGTTGCAGTCGCCCGCCAAAGCGCACTTTATAATGCGTATTATGACGTTTGAATTCCCACGGATTACCGTATTCTAACCAATAGTCCAGCGACTCTTTTTGCACGCCATCAACGATATTTTGTTTAAACATACCGTAGTTATAGCGAATGCCGTATCCGCATCCCGGCAGACCAAGCGTTGCCAGAGAATCAAGGAAACAGGCCGCCAGTCGTCCGAGACCGCCATTTCCAAGTCCGGGATCATTTTCCTCGTCAATTAGCTCTTCCAGTTCCAGCCCCATTGCCTCCAGCGCGCTTCTGACTTCTTCGTAAATACCTAACGAGAGCAATGCATTAGACAGCGTACGGCCAATTAAAAATTCCATCGACAGATAATAAACCTGGCGCGCATCCTGAGAGAATTGTGCCCGATTAGAACGGTGCCAGCGCTCGACCATTCGATCGCGAACCGCATATAACGTCGCATTAAGCCACTCCCGTTTCGTGGCGATGGCGGGATCTTTGCCAATAGTAAATAAAAGTTTATTAGCAATATCATCTCTCAGTTTATCAACATCAGAGTCCGCCGCGAGCGGTAGTGGCGAAATATACATATTAACGTTACCTTTCAAATTTTGCAGGATGGATAATAGACAGGTGAATTATTTAAACTCTGGGTTTGCGAACGTCAGTTTTTTGCCGAATAATTTCATGACTGGCGATAAACGTTAATTCTGTCATTAATACACGCCAACTTAAGCCTGTGGCCAGTGAAATATAATATAAACTCACGCCATTAGCATAAAGAGTTTTAGCCATTTCAAGTTTCGACTGCAAAACAATATCTTTCAAATTTAACCTCATTAATAACGCTCGACGAGATAAAATTTATGCTAATTAATTTCTACAGCCAAGAAGTGACACTTAAAGCCGGAATTAGACTCGCTAAACACCTTCCGCTAACCGATCCACTATTTATAGGTATTGGTCTTTATTCTCCCGGTCTTATGCCGATCAGATATAGATGTACCGTGACGGCATCTGTATAATCCCCCGATTACGAGCAATGTACAGTATAAGAAAATGGCAAAAATTGGTTTTATATCACTAGGTTGTCCGAAAAACCTCGTCGATTCTGAGCGCATCCTGACCGAACTTCGTACCGAAGGCTATGATGTTGTGCCAAGCTACGACGACGCGGATATGGTTATCGTTAACACCTGCGGCTTTATCGACAGCGCGGTTCAGGAGTCCCTGGAAGCAATCGGTGAAGCGTTGAACGAAAACGGCAAGGTGATCGTTACCGGCTGTCTGGGCGCGAAAGTCGATCAGATCCGTGAAGTCCACCCGAAAGTACTGGAAATCACCGGTCCGCACAGCTATGAACAGGTTCTGGAGCACGTTCACCACTATGTGCCAAAACCAAAGCATAACCCGTTCCAGAGTCTGGTTCCTGAGCAGGGCGTCAAGCTGACTCCGCGCCATTATGCCTATCTGAAAATTTCTGAAGGCTGCAACCACCGCTGCACGTTCTGCATTATTCCGTCAATGCGTGGCGATCTGGTGAGCCGTCCGATCGGCGACGTTCTCAGCGAAGCCAAGCGTCTGGTAGATGCGGGCGTGAAAGAGATACTGGTCATTTCTCAGGATACCTCCGCGTACGGCGTGGATGTGAAGCATCGCACCGGTTTCCATAACGGCGAGCCGGTCAAAACCAGCATGGTTGATTTGTGCGAACAGTTATCAAAACTGGGGATCTGGACGCGTCTGCATTACGTCTATCCCTACCCGCACGTTGATGACGTAATCCCGCTGATGGCGGAAGGTAAAATCCTGCCGTATCTGGACATCCCGCTGCAGCATGCCAGCCCGCGTATTCTCAAGCTGATGAAACGCCCAGGTTCAGTCGACAGACAGCTGGCGCGCATCAAGCAGTGGCGTGAAATCTGTCCTGAACTGACGCTGCGCTCCACCTTCATTGTCGGTTTCCCGGGTGAAACAGAAGAAGACTTCCAGATGCTGCTCGACTTCCTGAAGGAAGCACGCCTGGATCGCGTCGGCTGCTTTAAGTACAGCCCGGTTGAAGGCGCTGGCGCCAATGGCCTGCCAGACCAAATCCCGGAAGAGGTGAAAGAAGAACGCTGGAATCGCTTTATGCAGTTGCAACAGCAGATCTCTGCTGAACGCTTGCAGGAGAAAGTGGGCCGCGAAATTCTGGTTATCGTTGATGAAGTTGACGAAGAAGGCGCGATTGGTCGCAGTATGGCTGACGCCCCGGAAATCGATGGCGCGGTATACCTGAATGGCGAAACCAAGGTGAAACCTGGCGATATCATTCGCGTGAGGGTCGAAAACGCAGATGAATACGATCTGTGGGGCACCCGCGTTTAAATAGCGTAACCCAACGTAGGCCGGATAAGCGTTACGCCTTATCCGGCCTACGGTTTATCCTTTTATCTTCGGGTCCAGCGCGTCGCGCAGACCATCGCCCAGTAAGTTAAACGCCAGCACCGTCAGAAATATCGCCACCGCCGGGAAAATTGCCACGTGGGGTGCTATCACCATATCGGCCCGCGCCTCATTGAGCATTGCACCCCACTCCGGGGTCGGCGGCTGCGCGCCCAATCCCAGGAATGACAAGCTCGCGGCAGAGATAATCGACGTGCCAATTCGCATGGTAAAAAAGACCACGATCGATGAGACCGTTCCCGGCAGAATATGGTTAAAGATGATGGTTGCATCGCTGGCACCAATACTGCGGGCAGATTCAATAAAGGTCTGCTGCTTCAGCACTAGCGTATTCCCGCGCACCAGGCGCGCGAAGGCCGGAATGGAAAAAATAGCCACGGCAATAATCACGTTGGCAATACCGCTTCCCAGCACCGCCACCACAGCAATCGCCAGCAAAATCCCCGGAAAGGCGAACAGTACATCGCAGATGCGCATAATCAGTCGATCCCACCAGCCTGCGTAGTATCCCGCCAGCAACCCCAGCACCGTGCCAATCGCCGCGCCAATAAATACGGCAAAGACTCCAGCCGCCAGCGAGATTTGCGCGCCAACCAGCACACGGCTAAAGATATCCCGTCCCAGGGAGTCAACGCCAAACCAGTGCAACATCGACGGTCCGTCATTCAAACGGTCATAATCGAAGTAGTTTTCGGCATCAAATGGCGTCAGCCAGCGGGCAAAAATCGCCACCATAATCAGTACAAGGACAAATAATCCCGCGAACAGCGCCATGCGCTGGCGACGGAAACGACGCCAGAACTCATGCCACGGCGTGCGTATCTGCTCTGGCTTAACAAGAGGCATCGCATTCAAAATCGCCTGTCGGCGCCAGTTAAAAAATCGCATCCTTACTTGTACCTGATAGCCGGATTAATGGCGGCGTAGAGTACATCCACCACTAAGTTAATAAGAATAAACGCCAGAGAAAACAACAGCACCTCGGCCTGTATCACTGGGTAGTCGCGCATTTCGACTGAGTCCACTAACAGTCGTCCAAGCCCAGGCCAGTTAAACACCTTCTCAACCACAATTGAGCCGCCAAGCAAAAAGCCAAACTGTAGTCCCATCATGGTAACCACCGGGATCATCGCGTTCCGCAGACCATGTTTTAACACCACCCAGGTTTCACTCACTCCTTTAGCTCGCGCGGTGCGCATATAGTCTTCACTGAGCACATCAACAAACGAGGCGCGGGTAAAGCGGGCCAATACCGCTGCCACCGCCGCCCCCAGCGTGATTGACGGCAGGATATAGTGCAGCCAGGTGTCAGCGCCCACGGTGGGCAACCAGCCGAGTTCAACAGAAAATATCTGCATAAGCAGCATGCCGAGCGCAAAGGCCGGAAAAGAGATCCCGGTGACCGCCAGCGTCATACTTAACCTGTCCGGCCAGCGATTACGCCATACGGCGGCGATAATCCCCGCCGTCATACCAAATAACACTGCCCACGCCATACTGGCAATTGTCAGCCATAGCGATGGCATAAAACGGCTGGCAATTTCTTCCGCAACCGGGCGACGAGAAACCATCGAGGTTCCAAAATCGCCTTGCAACACGTTGGTCATGTAATGCCAGAACTGAATATGCAGCGGTTGGTCCAGACCTAGTTGCTTACGCACCAGTTCAATCACCTCAGCATCAGCCTCCGGTCCGGCAATCAGCCGGGCCGGATCACCGGGTAGCATGTGAACAAATAAAAACACCAGCACCGCCACAATTAACAGCGTTGGAATCAACCCCAGCAGGCGCTTGAAAACATAGTTAAGCATCACGCTCCCTTCGCCGGCCCCTGCATTACGGGGCCGAATGCATCGCTTATTTTAAATCCGCATCATCAAAGCTAAATCCGGTATCCGGCATGATCCAAAATCCGGTCAACCTGGTACTGTGCGCCGAAATCAGTTTTTCCACCACCAGCGGGATCCACGGCGACTCTTTCCAGATAATATCCTGCGCATCTTTGTACAGCTTCGCTTTCTGCGCTGGATCGTTGGTTTGCAAAGCCGCAGCTAGATCACTGTCCACCTGCTTATTGCTGTAGAACGCCGTGTTAAACAGGGTTGGCGGCCAGTTTTGTGATGCAAACAGCGGCGACAGCGCCCAGTCCGCTTCCCCTGTAGACGCAGACCAGCCGGTGTAGAACATCCGCACTCCGCTCTCTTTCTGCGCTTTACCTTCAACTTCCGCCGCACGCTGACCAGCGTCCATCGCCGTTACCTGAGCCTTAATGCCCACCTGCGCCAGCTGCTGCTGGGTAAATTGCAACACTTTCTGTGCAGTACTGTGGTTATGCGAAGACCACAGCGTGGTGGTAAAACCATTAGGGTAGCCCGCTTCTTTCAGCAACTCGCGCGCTTTCGCTGGATCATAAGGCCACGGCGTATAGCTTTGCGCATAGGCAATCGATGGCGGGAGAACACCGGTGGCAGGCGTCGCGTACCCGGCAAAAGCCACTTTCACCAGCGCCTGACGGTTGATGGCATAATTCAGTGCCTCACGTACCTTCGGGTTATCGAACGGTTTTTGCGTGACGTTCATGCTGATATAACGTTGCATGATAGACGGACTGGCCACCAGTTCCAGGTTTTTGTTCTTCGCCAGTAGCGCCGCCTGCTCGTAAGGGATCGGGAAGGCAAACTGCGCTTCGCCGGTCTGCAGCATGGCCGCACGCGTGTTGTTGTCGGTCACTGGACGCCAGGTGATCGTATCCAGCTTTGGCAGCCCTTGCTGCCAGTAGCCCGTGAACTTCTTAACCTTCACAAAATCCGTCTGATTCCAGGTATCAAGCTGGTACGGCCCGGTCCCCACTGGGTGGAAACCTATCTCCTTACCGTATTTCTCCAGCGCGGCGGGAGAAATCATCGCCGTTGCCGGATGCGCCAGAATATTGATAAAGGCAGAGAACGGCTGTTTCAGCGTAATCTTCACCGTCGATGGGTCGACAACCTCGGTTTTATCGATATTCTTATACAGATTGTAACGTTTCAGATGGTTTTCCGGATTACTGGCCCGATCGAGGTTAGCTTTGACCGCATCGGCGTTGAAGTCAGTGCCATCCTGAAACTTCACACCCTGACGCAGCTTAAGGGTGTAAGTCAGGCCATCATCAGAAACCGTATAACTCTCCGCCAGCACATTTTTCAGCTTCATCTCTTTATCAAGGCCAAACAGTCCTTGATAAAACGACTTTGCTACCGCCTGCGACAACGTGTCGTTCGCGTCATAGGGGTCGAGCGTGGTGAAGTTAGATCCCACTGCCACCACCACGTCTTTGGCGGCCCAGCCCGGTGCGGCGGCCAGCGCCGAGGCCACTCCCACAGCAACCAGCCATTTTCGAGCAACAATTTTTGTCATGTTATTCTCCTTGAACCCTGTCTGCCTGTTATAAACGCGAAAGCGCATTTTCTTGTTGTGGACGCGCTACATAATGCCCCGGGCCAACTAACTGTAATGACACGGGGGAAATCTCTTCGCCGCGCTTGCGGATATTGCTGGGGATATCATCCGACAACAGCACGCGCTGGGGGCGATGATGTGATGGATCGGCAACGGGTACTGCCGCCATTAGTTTGCGCGTATACGGATGCTGTGGATTTTCAAATACCGCCCGCCGGGTGCCGATCTCGACGATCTGCCCCAGATACATCACCGCCACACGGTGACTGATCCGCTCCACTACCGCCATATCGTGGGAAATAAACAGATATGCGATCCCCATTTCGCGCTGCAGGTCGAGCAACAGGTTGATAATTTGCCCACGAATCGAGACATCCAGAGCCGAGACCGACTCATCGGCAATGATCACCTTGGGATTGAGCGCCAAAGCCCGGGCAATGCAGATACGCTGACGCTGACCGCCGGAAAACTCGTGCGGATAGCGCCAGGCATGCTCAGGGAGCAATCCTACGCGCTCCAGCAGCCAGGCAACCCGTTTTGCAGCCGCATCACCTTGCAGTAATCCATGCACCCGTAACGGCTCTAAAATGGAATATCCCACCGTCTGGCGAGGATCGAGCGATGCATAAGGGTCCTGGAAGATAAACTGAATATCCCGGCGCAGCGGCTGCAGTTTGCTGGCGGCCAGGGTATCAATACGCTGTCCGTTGAAGATGATCTCTCCACGCTGAGACTCAACCAGGCGCAACAACGCCCGCCCGGTGGTGGACTTGCCGCAGCCCGACTCGCCCACCAGCGAGAGCGTTTCTCCCGGCCACAGGTCAAAGCTAACGTTTTCCACCGCGTGCACCTCACGGGTTACCCGGTTAAGAATGCCGCTGCGCAGAGGAAAACGTGTCACCAGATTGCGCACCCGTAGGATAGGCTCGCCTTCAACCACGGTGTCCTGCTCGGTTTGCGGTTCGACATGACTGGGATCGTGTAAAGAAATAAGTGGAAAACGGCGCGGATACTCTTGTCCGCTCATGGAGCCAAGCTGCGGTACGGCTGCCAGCAGCGCTTTAGTATAGGGATGCTGGGGAGCATGAAAGATCTGCTCAACGCTACCGGTTTCTACCGCCTCACCCTGATACATCACCAGCACACGGTCGGCAATATCCGCTACCACCCCCATATCGTGGGTAATAAAGATCACCCCCATAGACATATCCTGTTGCAACACTTTTATCAGTTGCAGGATCTGCGCCTGAATAGTGACATCCAGCGCGGTGGTCGGCTCATCGGCAATCAGTACCGCAGGGCGGCACGACAGCGCCATAGCGATCATCACGCGCTGGCGCATGCCGCCGGAAAGCTGGTGTGGATAGCGCGATAAAATCGCCTTCGCCTCAGGAATACGGACCTGATCGAGCATCCGTTTAGCTTCCAGCATCGCCTCTTCATGACTGGCCCCCTGGTGTAAGCGGATAGACTCGGCGATCTGCTCACCCACGGTAAACACCGGATTAAGCGATGTCATTGGCTCCTGAAAGATCATCGCGATATCCGCGCCGCGCACGTGGCGCATCTGTGATGCGCTCTGTTCACCCAGCTCTATCACCTGGCGGTTGCGGCGGCGGAGGAGCATTTCATCACAGCTCACCTCGCCGCCAGCCTGTTCAATCAGACGCATCAGCGACAAAGCCGTGACCGACTTTCCTGAACCGGACTCGCCAACTATCGCCAACGTTTCGCCACGCTTGAGGCGAAATGACAGATTGCGCACCGCACTGACACGCTGCTGTTCCTGTTCAAAGGTAATGTTCAGGTTGCTCACTGCCAGTACGTCACTGGCGTCAAGCTCATCGCTGTGTGGCAACGGTATCTCCTTTTTCCCGATAAATACCGGTGGTTGGCGTATCGCCCGCGTATCCCCAGGCACGGTACATGCCTTCACTATTAAACGGTAAGGCGACGTTACCCTCATGATCGATAGCAATTAAGCCACCGCTGCCGCCCAGCGCCGGTAATTTTTCCATCACCACACGCTCGCACGCCTCAGATAAACTCAGGCCGCCATAGTCCATCAACGCCGCAATGTCATAAGCCGCCAGAGCACGAATAAAGACTTCTCCGGTTCCGGTGCAGGAAACCGCCACGTTGGCGTTATTGGCATAACAGCCGGCACCAACCAGTGGACTGTCACCCACCCGGCCCGGCAATTTGTTGGTCATCCCGCCGGTCGATGTCGCCGCCGCCAGATTACCAAACATGTCCAGCGCGACCGCCCCCACGGTACCCATTTTGTTATTTTCATCCAGTGGGGTAGCGTTATGATCCAGCATCGTTTCACCCGTCGTTCGCGCCGCCAGCAATTGAGCGTAGCGTTCTGGCGTCGAGAAAATATCCGCCGAAACGCGCTCCATACCCTGCGCAATAGCAAAATTCTCTGCCCCCTCACCAATCATCATCACGTGTGGGCTGTGTTCCATCACCAGGCGTGCCGCGAGAACTGGATTTCGCAGATGACTTACTCCCGCGACGGCTCCCGCTTGCAGGGTATTACCGTCCATCACGCAGGCGTCCAGCTCATGGGTTTCATCACGGGTATATACTGCGCCAATTCCGGCATTAAACAGCGGGCACTCTTCCAGCAGACGCACGGCCTCGGTCACCACATCCAGTGCGCTACGCCCCTCTTCGAGCATCCGCTGACCGGTTTCGACGATATCGGACAGCGCCTGTATGTAGCGCAACTCCTGCTCCTGGCTCAGCTGCGCGCGGGTAATAGCCCCAGCACCGCCATGAATTGCAATAACTGCTTTACCCATTTTTTCGTCCATTAAGGTGACTGGTTCCGGGGGTTATAAATATCAGAATTTCGGTGACTTATTGATTCGATTTTTGAATATAGAAAGATGCAGACGTCATGTAAAGGTAAAGGCCTGCACCTCATAATCGATACCATCAGGTCATACAGATAGAGTAAACAGGAATGAGATCCCCGACGACATTGAATAGCCTATTCAAGCAGATCGGTAATCTCTTTTTTTGCATAAAACACAAATCGTTGTACTGACGGCATAGATTCAGCCCAGTTCGTTTTGGTTAACCCCAGATATTCCGCACATGCAGCTTGCAGCGTGCCAGCATGCTCAACGGGCAATTGCGGCATGAGCCACGACGCGGCCTCATCCTTTGCGACAATATCGCCAGTAACGACGCTGTACCAGATACGCGCCAAAGCCAACATGATATTGCGCTCATCACCCTCTACATCTGCCGGTTTTTGCCACTGTTCGAGGGTATGTCGAAACGTTTCCAATACATCATTGGCAGGAATGGCGTTGAATAATATATCAGCGGGTTCACCGAATAACGGTACGCTGGCGCGCCGGGCCTGGGTCAGCAAAATGGCAAGATCAGGATCCGCCAGCGCCGGTTCAAATACGCCGGCACCAATATCATCACGCAACCACTCACCAAACTGCATTTCTCTGACGGGAGGGAATCGCCACGGCATGATCTGCGAGAACAGAACAACGGTGACTTCCAGCGCGCGGTAACGTTCTGAGGTCCCGGGCGGCGCTGAAATGGTCAGCAATTCCCGCATTACGGTTTCTCTTAACCGGGCATCCATTGGTTCCCGTATGGTGACCAACAAATCGATGTCGCTTTGAGGTTTTAAACCGCTTTCGACAGCAGAACCATACAGATGAATAGCAACGAGATTCTCCTCGAAAACCTGGCGGATGAGCGCGCTGGCGGCATTCACCTGTCGTCGAATTGCCTCCGGGATTGTAGTAGCCATTTAGCCCCCTGGGGAAAGAGCGGAAATATTGAGTCTATACTGCATTGTTCCTGTGTCGCTATCCTCTGGCATAAAACCTTGATCAGATCTGATTCTAAGCCTGAGGTAGCATACTGTCCGCGGCCATTTTCTGACATAATAGCCGGATTCGATTTTGCCCCGCAGGAGTCTTCTCATGGAATTTACCGCCGGACTGATGCCGCTTGAAACGGCTCTCTCTCAGATGCTGTCGCGCATTACCCCGCTCACCGCCGTCGAAACGCTGCCGCTGGTTCAATGTTTTGGCCGTATCCTGGCCGCCGACGTCGTTTCCCCCATTGATGTACCGGGATTCGATAACTCGGCAATGGATGGCTATGCGGTGCGATTAGATGATTTACGCTCGGGTCTGCCGCTTGCGGTAGCAGGCAAAGCCTTTGCCGGACAGTCTTTTCACGGCGAATGGCCCGCGGGGACCTGTATCCGCATCATGACCGGCGCTCCGGTGCCTGCCGGTTGTGAAGCAGTGGTCATGCAGGAACAAACGGAACAAACCGACGACGGTGTGCGTTTTACCGCCGAAGTCCGCAGCGGACAAAATATTCGTCTGCGCGGTGAAGATATTGCGAACGGTGCAGTCGTCTTCCCCGCCGGGACCCGCCTGACAACCGCCGAGCTCCCGGTTCTGGCCTCGCTCGGAATTGCTGATGTGCCTGTTGTGCGCAAAGTCCGCGTGGCGTTGTTTTCCACTGGTGATGAACTGCAACTGCCGGGTCAACCGCTGGGCGACGGACAGATTTATGACACCAACCGTCTGGCCGTTCACCTGATGCTGCAACAGTTGGGCTGCGAGGTGATCAACCTGGGGATTATTCGCGACGATCCCAACGCCCTGCGCGCGGCGTTTATTGAAGCCGACAGCCAGGCCGATGTCGTTATCAGCTCCGGTGGCGTTTCTGTCGGTGAAGCGGATTACACCAAAACCATTCTGGAAGAGTTGGGAGAAATTGCCTTCTGGAAGCTGGCCATCAAACCGGGCAAACCGTTTGCCTTTGGCAAACTAAGCAACAGTTGGTTTTGCGGTCTGCCAGGTAACCCGGTGTCAGCAGCCCTCACCTTTTATCAACTGGTGCAACCAATGCTGGCGAAACTCAGCGGCAACACGGGCTGTGGGTTGCCTCCTCGCCAACGCGTGCGCACCGCGTCACGTCTGAAGAAGACGCCAGGACGTCTGGATTTTCAACGTGGCGTATTGCAGCGCACCGCAGAAGGCGAACTGGAAGTCACCACCACCGGACACCAGGGTTCGCATATTTTTAGCTCCTTTAGCCTCGGCAACTGTTTTATCGTGCTGGAACGCGATCGCGGCAACGTTGAAGCCGGAGAGTGGGTTGAAGTCGAGCCGTTTAACGCGCTGTTTGGGGGCCTGTAATGGCGGAACTCAGCGACCAGGAGATGATGCGCTATAACCGGCAAATCATTCTGCGCGGCTTCGATTTTGAAGGCCAGGAAGCGCTCAAGGAGGCGCGGGTACTGGTCGTTGGTCTGGGGGGACTTGGTTGCGCCGCGACCCAATACCTGGCAGGCGCAGGCATCGGGCATTTAACGCTGCTCGACTTTGACACCGTTTCCGTGTCGAACCTCCAGCGCCAGACGCTGCACAGCGATGCAACCGTAGGGCAACCGAAAGTGCTGTCCGCCCGCGACGCGCTGGCGCGGATTAACCCTTATATCACCATTACGCCAGTGAATGCGCTGCTGGATGATAGCGAAATTCACGCGCTGATCGCCGAACACGATTTGGTGCTGGACTGTACGGATAACGTCAGTATCCGCAATCAGCTTAATGCCGGATGCTTTAGCGCAAAGGTTCCGCTGGTTTCCGGGGCGGCAATCCGCATGGAAGGGCAAATTACCGTCTTTACCTATCAGGAAGGCGAACCCTGCTACCGTTGCCTGAGCCGCCTGTTCGGTGAAAATGCCCTCACCTGCGTGGAAGCTGGCGTAATGGCTCCGCTAATCGGCGTGATCGGCTCATTACAGGCTATGGAAGCCATTAAATTATTGGCAAACTACGGTAAACCCGCATCTGGAAAAATCGTCATGTACGACGCCATGACCTGCCAGTTTCGCGAAATGAAGCTGATGCGTAACCCTGGCTGTGAGGTGTGCGGGCAATAACTGTAAGCCCCGGCGGCATTTATTTTCCGGGGCTGTACTAACATACAGTCAATGCGTCAAAGATTTAATATCTTCCTCTGATAGTCCGGTGATTCTCATGATAAGCTCCCGTGGGAGACCATCGGCCAGCATTGAGTGGGCAATGCGCTGCGCTTCCTCACGGCGACCTTCAACCCGGCCTTGACGCATCCCTTCCCGTAGCCCCTTTCGCTGCCCTGCCCTACGTATTTTTTCGACAATATTCATTGTACGCTCCTTGTGTTCGGGTACCTGCTGCGCCAGCTTACGCATAAATCGCCCAAAGCGCGGTTTGTGACCATGCTGGATTAGCAGATAATTAAACAGCGCTTTTAGCTGGCTGTCATTAGCACTTCCTGTAACCAGCAGCGTAGCCAGATTGTCCACCAGTCCTAATAAATCGCGCTGGCGAATATGCTATTGAATCAGTTCCAGCAGTGCGATACGCCGGTGCTGCATAATTTCTTCATCCGGGATCACGGTAATATCCACCAATGGAAATGCCGACAGATAAAGCTGGCGCGCCAGGAGCGGATTATCAAACTCATCCAGCCAGCATAAAGAGAAGGGATAAGGCGTATCGACGCCATGATAAAACAGCATCGGCACGACTAACGGTAAGCGGGCATGCCCAGCGTCAAGGTGGCTTTGCATTGCCGCTATCGCATAACGCATCAGGCGAAACGCCATATGCACATCAGGACGACTTTGATGTTCAATCACGACATAGATATAACCCTCCCCTTCACTGGTTTTCATCGACCAAAGCACATCTGAATAATATGCGCGTAAGTTTTCTTCAATAAAACTGGTGGGTTGCAGTTCTAACGTCGCCAGATCACAAAGCGCCCGTAGCGTGGGAGGAAGATGAATTTCAATAAAATCACGGGCTGTGGCAGGGTATTTTAAAAATGTTTTAAACAGCGCATCGTGCGGTGTGGCTGTAGGTGTTTTTTTCATGGCGGTCCGTCACCTGATAAACATGATGACGTGACTGTACCCGTCGCGATGACGGGTAGCATGCAGGCTTTACCGGTTTTACGAGGGGGATTCGCAGTTTATTGCTCTTAACTGCAACAGATTCATTTTAACGGAATCACATACGCAAATATGCCGGAGTAATCCGACCTAAAACTAGATCGACGTCCGTCCAAACGCCCCCTGCCAATCCTGCTCAAACTTCACAATCGCCGCATCCACAGCCGGAGAACTAATCATCTGCTGAGCGACGTCCAGCGGCAGCGTGATGGATTCGCAGCCTGCCAGCAGGCAATCCAGCGCCTGACGCGGCGTTTTGAAGCTGGCTGCCAGTACTTTGGCGTGCGGCGCATGCATGTTCAGTAAGGTTTGCAGATCGGTCACCGTCTGAATACCATCTCCCCCCTGCGCATCCACGCGGTTTACGTATGGCGCAACATATTCCGCTCCTGCCAGCGCCGCTAACAGCCCTTGAGCAGCACCGTATACCGCGGTACCCAGCGTCGGGATCCCTTCTTCTTTCAGTAGCTTAATCGCCGCCAGACCTTCTGCCGTCACTGGTACTTTGACCACGATATCTGCAATGATTGTCCGCAGTTTACGCGCATCGCTGACCATACCTTCGGCGGTCGTCGCCATCACCTGCGCAAACAGACGGCCTTGTCCCCCCATCGCTTCCTGCAGTTGCGGCAGCAACACTTCCAGCCTCTCTTTACCAGCCGCCACAATACTGGGGTTAGTGGTCACCCCGGCCAACGGAAAAATACGCGCCAGAGCTTTGACAGCGGCAACATCCGACGTATCTAAATAGAGTTCCATAACCTTTCCTCAAACGAATAATTAGCATGAATAAAAGGTAGCACGGCGAAACCTCACGGTTAGTTGACGCACGTCAATATAACTTTCATTCGAAAGTAATTTAATCTTTATACGAAAGAAAAGAGGCCGCTTATGATTTTCAATATCCAGCGCTATTCCACGCATGATGGTCCCGGTATCCGTACCGTGGTGTTCCTTAAGGGATGCTCCCTCGGCTGTCGTTGGTGTCAGAATCCGGAAAGCCGCGCCCGCACACAGGACCTGCTCTACGACGCACGTTTGTGTCTCGACGGTTGCGATCTCTGTGCTCAGGCGGCACCCGCGGTGATTGAGCGGGCGCTGAGCGGTCTGCTTATTTATCGCGAAAAACTGACCGATGACGATTTCGCCGCGCTGACGGACTGCTGTCCAACCCAGGCGCTGACCGTCTGCGGAGAGGTAAAAAGCGTGGATGACATCATGGCGACCGTACTGCGTGATAAACCGTTTTACGATCGTAGCGGTGGCGGGCTCACCCTCTCGGGCGGCGAACCGTTTATGCAGCCAGAACTGGCGGCAGAATTATTCCAAGCCAGCCACGACGCGGGCATTCATACGGCGGTCGAAACCTGTCTGCATGTGCCGTGGAAGTATATCGAGCCGTCATTACCTTACATTGATCTGTTCCTGGCCGATTTAAAACATGTCGCCGACGCGCCGTTTAAACAGTGGACCGATGGCAGTGCCTCTCGTGTATTAGACAATCTGAAAAAATTGGCCGCTGCGGGTAAAAAAATGATTATCCGCGTACCGCTGATTCAGGGTTTCAACGCTGACGAAGCCGCCATCCAGGCTATTACCGATTTTGCTGCCGACGAGCTTCACGTCGGGGAGATCCATTTTTTGCCCTATCACACCCTGGGCATCAATAAATACCACTTACTCAGTCAACCCTACAACGCACCGGATAAACCGCTTGAGGCGCCAGCTCTGCTCGAATTTGCTCAGCAGTATGCCCGCCATAAAGGTTTAACCGCGACCCTACGAGGATAATCGCCATGACCACTCTGAAACTGGACACACTCAGCGACCGTATCAAAGCGCATAAAACAGCCCTGATCCACATCGTGAAGCCGCCGGTTTGCACCGAGCGCGCCCAGCACTATACCGAGATGTATCAACAACATCTGGATAAGCCAATCCCGGTACGCCGCGCGCTGGCGCTGGCCCATCATCTGGCGGAACGTACCATCTGGATTAAGCATGACGAACTGATTATTGGTAACCAGGCGAGCGAAGTGCGCGCCGCGCCGATCTTCCCGGAATACACCGTCTCCTGGATTGAAAAAGAGATCGATGACCTCGCCGACAGACCTGGCGCAGGCTTCTCGGTAAGCGAAGAGAATAAACGTGTGTTGCACGAGGTATGTCCGTGGTGGCGTGGTCAGACCGTGCAGGATCGCTGCTACGGGATGTTCACCGATGAGCAGAAAGGTCTGCTGGAAACCGGCATTATCAAAGCCGAAGGCAACATGACCTCCGGCGACGCACACCTGGCGGTAAACTTCCCGCTGCTGCTGGAAAAAGGTCTCGACGGCCTGCGCCACAAAGTCGATGAACGTCGTTCCCGTATCAATCTGACATGTCTGGAAGACCTCCATGGCGATCAGTTCCTGAAAGCGATAGATATCGTGCTGGAGGCCGTCAGTCTGCACATTGAGCGCTTTGCTACCCTGGCACGTAAAATGGCATCCTCGGAGACCCGCGCCAGCCGTCGCGAGGAACTCCTGACCATGGCGGAAAACTGTGATGTGATTGCCCATGAGCCGCCAAAAACGTTCTGGCAGGCGCTGCAGTTGTGCTACTTCATCCAGTTGATCCTGCAAATTGAATCGAACGGCCATTCAGTGTCGTTTGGTCGCATGGATCAGTATCTCTATCCTTTCTACCGTCGTGATGTGGAGCTGAATCAGTCGCTGGATCGCGAGCACGCCATTGAGCTGCTGCACAGCTGCTGGCTGAAGCTGCTGGAAGTGAACAAAATCCGCTCCGGTTCCCACTCCAAAGCATCGGCGGGCAGCCCGCTGTATCAGAACGTGACCATTGGCGGACAGAATCTGGTTAACGGTCAAGCGGTGGATGCCGTCAACCCGCTCTCTTACGCCATTCTGGAATCCTGCGGTCGCCTGCGCTCTACTCAGCCTAACCTGAGCGTGCGCTATCACGCGGGGATGAGTAACGATTTCCTTGATGCCTGTGTGCAGGTCATTCGCTGCGGCTTCGGGATGCCAGCCTTTAACAACGATGAAATCGTCATACCTGAATTTATAAAGCTTGGTATTGAACCGCAGGACGCCTATGACTATGCGGCCATTGGTTGCATCGAAACCGCCGTTGGCGGCAAATGGGGCTACCGTTGTACCGGCATGAGCTTTATTAACTTTGCCCGCGTGATGCTGGCGGCGCTGGAAGGCGGACGCGATGCCACCAGCGGCAAAGTCTTCCTGCCGCAGGAAAAAGCGCTCTCGGCTGGCAACTTCAACAATTTCGATGAAGTGATGGACGCCTGGGATACACAGATTCGCTACTACACCCGTAAATCCATTGAAATCGAGTATGTCGTTGACACCATGCTGGAAGAGAACGTACACGATATTCTCTGTTCGGCGCTGGTAGACGACTGTATCGAACGCGCGAAAAGCATTAAGCAAGGCGGCGCGAAGTATGACTGGGTATCAGGTTTGCAGGTGGGTATCGCCAACCTCGGCAACAGTCTGGCGGCTGTGAAGAAACTGGTCTTCGATCAAGGCGCTATCGGCCAGCAGCAATTGGCTGCAGCACTGGCTGATGATTTTGACGGTCTGACCCACGAGCAATTACGTCAACGACTGATCAACGGCGCGCCGAAGTACGGCAACGATGACGATTCCGTTGATACACTGCTGGCCCGCGCTTATCAGACTTATATCGATGAACTGAAACAGTATCATAATCCACGTTATGGTCGCGGTCCGGTTGGCGGCAATTACTACGCCGGGACCTCTTCTATCTCCGCAAACGTGCCGTTTGGCGCGGCAACCATGGCAACGCCGGATGGCCGTAAAGCTCACACCCCGCTGGCTGAAGGCGCAAGTCCGGCTTCCGGGACGGACCATCTCGGCCCGACGGCGGTGATTGGCTCGGTGGGTAAGCTGCCGACCGGTTCCATTCTCGGCGGCGTGTTGTTAAACCAGAAGCTGAATCCGGCCACGCTGGAGAATGAATCAGATAAGCAAAAACTGATGATCCTGCTGCGCACCTTCTTTGAAGAGCACAAAGGCTGGCATATTCAGTACAACATTGTGTCCCGTGAAACGCTGCTGGAAGCAAAAAAACACCCGGATCAATACCGTGACCTGGTGGTGCGTGTCGCAGGCTATTCCGCCTTCTTCACCGCCCTGTCTCCGGATGCACAGGACGATATCATCGCCCGTACTGAACACATGTTGTAACTCCCCCGCCCGGTGGCGCTGCGCTTACCGGGCCTACATATTTCCCCCTTAGCCGGGTAAGGCGAAACTGCCACCCGGCCTTTTACTTTCATTCGAAATTAAATTTGTGCTTCAGGTCACATTGTTATTAGAATGTTTCTGGTCGCAGTTATGAGCCAGGAGCAAGTATGACCATCAAAGTTATCGTCACCGATATGGACGGAACTTTTCTCGACGACGCCAAGAAATACGATCGTGCACGTTTTATGGCGCAGTATCAGGAACTGAAAAAACGAGATATTGAATTTGTCGTGGCCAGCGGCAACCAGTATTTCCAGCTGATCTCCTTTTTCCCGGAGCTTAAAGACGAAATATCGTTTGTCGCTGAGAATGGCGCGCTGGTTTATGAGCATGGCAAGCAGCTTTTTCACGGTGAGCTCACCCGTCACGAATCACGCATTGTTATTGGCGAACTCCTCAAAGACAAGCAGCTCAATTTTGTTGCCTGTGGTCTGCAAAGTGCCTACGTCAGCGAGAATGCCCCAGAGCCTTTCGTGGCATTGATGTCGAAACACTATCATCGCCTGAAACCGGTGAAAGATTATCAGGACATTGATGATGTGCTGTTTAAGTTTTCTCTGAACTTACCCGACCAACAAATCCCGTTGGTTATCGATCACTTGCATACTGCTCTGGATGGCATAATGAAGCCCGTCACCAGCGGCTTTGGGTTTATCGATTTGATTATTCCGGGCTTACATAAAGCCAACGGTATCAGTCGCCTGCTGAAACGCTGGAACCTGTCTCCGCAAAACGTCGTCGCCATTGGCGATAGCGGCAACGATGCAGAAATGCTGAAAATGGCGCATTACTCTTTCGCCATGGCCAATGCGGCAGAGAGCATTAAAGCGATTGCCCGCTATCAGACCGACGACAATAACCATCAGGGCGCGCTGAACGTGATTCAGGCGGTGCTGGATAACACATCTCCTTTTAACGTCTGATCCTGCTAACCGGGGCGTGCTCCGGTTTTTCACTCTTTATTCATTCCGTGCCCACCATCAAGTTTTTAAACTTGCATTAACTTATTTTTAACTTATATTGCATGTGTAAGTTAAATAAGTTTCGAATGAAAGTTAATGCGAGGTGGTTATGGCTTTTACGTTTACCAGCGACACATTGCCCGCCGATCACAAAGCGGCAATCCGTCAGATGAAACAGCAGCTGCGGGCACAGCTTGGGGATGTTCAGTTGATTTTCAATCAGCTGAGCGATGCCATTGCCACTCGCGTGGCGGAAATCAACGCCCTCAAAGCGCAAGGCTCCCCGGTTTGGCCAACGTTGTCCTATGCGGATATCAAAGCGGGACGCGTAAGCGCCGAGCAGCGTGAAGAGATTAAGCGTCGCGGATGCGCGGTCATTAAGGCGCATTTCCCCCGCGAACAGGCGCTGGCATGGGACCAGTCGATGCTCGATTACCTGGATCGCAACCATTTTGATGAGGTCTACAAAGGCCCCGGTGATAACTTTTTTGGCACCCTCAGCGCATCCCGCCCGGAGATCTACCCCATCTACTGGTCCCAGGCGCAGATGCAGGCCCGCCAGAGCGAAGAAATGGCCAATGCGCAGTCATTCCTTAATCGCCTGTGGACGTTTACAAGCGAAGGGAAACAATGGTTTAACCCGGACATCAGCGTCATCTATCCTGACCGCATACGTCGTCGTCCGCCGGGAACAACGTCCAAAGGGCTGGGCGCGCATACGGATTCCGGCGCGCTGGAGCGCTGGCTTCTGCCGGCATATCAGCAGGTCTTTGCTAATGTTTTCAATGGCAAGCTGGAAGATTACGATCCATGGCAGGCGGCGCATCGCACAGAAGTTGAAGAGTACACGGTAGATAACACCACTAAATGTTCAGTATTTCGTACCTTCCAGGGCTGGACGGCACTCTCCGATATGTTGCCAGGTCAGGGATTATTGCACGTAGTCCCGATTCCTGAAGCGATGGCCTATGTGCTATTACGTCCATTGCTTGACGATGTGCCGGAAGATGAGCTTTGCGGCGTCGCGCCCGGCAGAGTTCTGCCGATTTCCACGCAATGGCATCCGCTGCTGATAGAGGCGTTAACCAGTATTCCGCAACTGGACGCCGGAGACTCCGTCTGGTGGCATTGCGATGTGATCCACTCCGTCGCGCCGGTGGAAAATCAGCAGGGCTGGGGCAATGTGATGTACATCCCTGCCGCACCGATGTGCGAAAAGAATCTGGCTTATGCCCATAAAGTGAAGGCCGCACTGGAAAAAGGCGCGTCACCGGGTGATTTCCCGCGCGAGGATTATGAAACTGACTGGGAAGGACGCTTCACGCTGGAGGATTTGAATATCCACGGTAAGCGTGCGCTGGGTATTGCTTAGCTGTCGTACAGTCCTTCCCGATCCACGGCGGTGCGTCGTTTCCCCTGACGTATCCGCCGTACTGATTCCCGTACGGCCAGCATGCCGTTAAGCAACAACGTCCCCACCGGCGCATCCGGGCGCATCAGCCGCTGCTGGAGCATATATAACGCTTCCGTTCCCAGTTCATCACGGGGAACATGAACTGCGGTTAAGGGTACATCCTGAATTGCCGCCAGATTAAAGCCGTCGATGCTCATGACAGAGACGTCCTGAGGTACGCGCAGGCCGTGTTTTTGCAGGGCACTGATGGTACCCGCCGCCATAAAATCGCCGCCAACTAAAAATGCAGTCGGCAGATCCTTACCATGCCGCTCGATAAGCCAGGCATTTACCAGCTCCTCCGTTTCACGAGCGCTAAAGCTCGGCACCACCAGCAGATCGCGCAGGTCATTAAATTTCAGGTTGTGTGACTGCCACGCGTCGCGGATCCCCGACAGGCGCAGCTCCATAGTGTAGCGGCGCAGACACATTACATTCAGCACCTCCCGGTGCCCCATTTCAAACAGATATTCCGCCGCCCGTTCGCCAATGGCGCGATGGTCCGGCGCGACGGCAGGCAGACGCATGTGCCGGTCCCGGCAGTTAATCAACATGCAGGGTTTAGCGACATCCACCGCCAGATCGTGGATATGAGGATCGTCGATACCGAGAAGAATGGCGGCCTGGGTGTCCGGCTCGTTCATTCGCGCCAGAAACAACTGCGCATCGCTGTCGTTCTCTTCCAGCGCGCAGTAGCGCAGGCGGACTTCGTGGGACGCCAGGCCTTTACTCACGCTCTGGATCACGCGGTAGTAAAAGATGTCGGACCGCTCGTCAAACGCCCGCTGCGGGGCAAAAACAACCAGACAGTTAAGCAGCAAACGCCCGGCCGCCATGCCTTCAATCACCCCTAATTCCCGCGCGCATGCCAACACCTTTGCCCGTGCTTTCTCACTGGTGTTGGCCTTCCCCGCCAGCACGCGAGAAACCGTGCTGATTGAGAGCTGAGTACGGGCTGCGATTTCGGTAATTTTTAGCCTTTTGTCCATTTTGTGATCTGGCTCCATTTGCAAAATGAAAAAATTTTCATTGCTCATTTATCAGTAAATAACTGGCATAGGAGCCATCATGCCAAATGACTTAAGTCATTTATGAGAAATTTTGCACAAAAACAACTATTTCCCGCTCATGTTCTCCCTTAAGGTGAACTTGTCACACCACTTCCATACTAGTTGTATATCAACTTGCGTATTTTAAACGTCTATAAATCAAAGTAATAAAAATTTGTGTGACACCTGAACCTCCGTCCCCTTACCGTCCGTCTTGTGGAGAGTAAAATGAGTCAGGACATCAATAACACCGTTGCGACAAACAAAACCCTTCGCGTCATCAAGAACCTGCGCTGGTACATCCTGGTGCTGTTCTTACTTGGCGTCACCGTTAACTACATCACCCGAAACTCGCTCGGGATCCTCGCCCCGGAACTGAAAGAGAGCCTTGGGATCACCACCGAGCAATACTCCTGGATCGTCGGTGCGTTCCAGATTGCCTACACCATTTTCCAGCCCCTGTGCGGCTGGCTGATTGACGTGATTGGCCTGAAGATTGGCTTCATGGTCTGCGCCGGGATCTGGGCGCTGATGTGTATTTTCCATGCGGGCGCCGGAAGCTGGCTGCACCTGGCCATACTGCGCTTCTTTATGGGGGCTTCAGAGGCCGCCGCTACCCCGGCGAACGCCAAAACCATCGGTGAATGGTTCCCGAAATCAGAGCGTCCCGTTGCTGCCGGCTGGGCGGGCGTGGGCTTCTCTATCGGCGCGATGCTGGCTCCGCCTATTATTTACTTCGCTCACGCCTCGTTCGGCTGGCAGGGGGCGTTCATGTTTACCGGCGTGCTGGCGCTGCTGTGGGTGATCCTGTGGTGGGCGTTCTACCATAACCCGGAGCAGCACCCGAACCTGAGCAAGGACGAGCTGGCGTTTATCAAGCAGGATAACGAACCGCCTGCCGTCAAACTGCCCTTCCTGACCGCGCTGAAAACCGTCTCGAAGAACAAACGCTTCTACGGTATCGCCATCCCGGCCTTTATGGCGGAACCGGCCTGGGCGGTGCTGAGCTTCTGGGTGCCGCTGTACCTTGCCAAAGAGCACGGCATGGATCTGAAGCAGATTGCGATGTTTGCCTGGCTGCCGTTCCTCGCCGCTGACCTCGGCAGCGTGGCGAGCGGTTACCTGACGCGTCTGTACACCCGTCTGTTCGGCTGCTCCCGCGTGAACTCTGTCGTCGCCAGCTCCGTGACGGGCGCGTTCCTGATGATCTCGCTGGCCATCGTGGCCATTACCCGCGACCCGTACATCACCATCGTGCTGATCTCCATCGGCGGCTTCGGGCACCAGATCATCTCCTGCATGCTCAGCGCCCTGGTCGTTGAGTCGTTCGACAAAGGCCAGATGGCGACCGTCAACGGCATGCGCGGCTCGGCGGCGTGGATCGCCAGCTTCCTGTTCTCGCTGTTAATCGGCGTAACCGCCGACAAAATCGGCTTTAACCCGCTGTTTATTGCCATGGGCTTCTTTGACCTGATTGGCGCTGTCTTCCTGGTAGCATTTATTGCTGAACGTCGCGCTAAACGCGCCTGATAGTGGATGTATTACATATGAAAACCCTGAAAAACTGGATCGTAGATAAGCAGTCAGCAAACCATCTTGAACTGCTGGTCGATAACCAGCACCGTCTGTGTCTGTATGTGCTGGAAGAGAATCTTTTCCGCGTGCTGGTTAAGCGTAAAGGCGAGCTGGCGCTGGACCGCACCTGGAGCATCGCCCCGGAACAAGACGTGCCGTGGGAAGGTCGCCGTCGTGACGATGTCAGCGGCTTCACCTGCCCGGCCTGGACGCTGACGCAGCAGGACGACACGTTAACCGTGGCAACCGAACGGCTGCGCGTGACCGTCCACCAGCCGCTGTGGCTGGAGTGGCACTACTGCAATGAGGCGGGCGAGTGGCAGCCGCTGGTCAACGACCGCCCCACCAGCGCCTACCTGCTGAATGCACACGGCGACGGCGTGGCGCACTATCTCAGCCGCCGTAAGGATGAGCGTTTCTACGGCCTGGGCGAGAAAGCGGGCGATCTGCAGCGCAACGGTAAACGTTATGAGATGCGCAACCTCGATGCGATGGGCTATAACGCAGCCAGCACTGACCCGCTGTACAAGCACATCCCGTTCACTATCGCCCGCCGTCATGATGTGAGCTTCGGCCTGTTCTACGACAACCTGAGCAGCTGCTGGCTGGATCTGGGTAACGAAATCGACAACTACCACACCGCCTATCGCCGCTGGCAGGCAGAAGCGGGCGATATCGATTACTACATTTTTACCGGCAGGCGCGTGCTGGACGTCACCAAAGCCTTTGTCCGTCTGACCGGCAAAACGTTGTTCGGACCAAAATGGAGCCTGGGCTATAGTGGCTCGACCATGCACTACACCGACGCACAGGACGCGCAGAACCAACTGATGAACTTCATCCGCCTGTGCGCAGAACACGCTATTCCGTGCGACTCGTTCCAGCTCTCTTCCGGTTACACCTCGATCAACGGAAAGCGTTACGTCTTTAACTGGAACTACGACAAAGTGCCGCAACCGAAGGTGATGAGCCAGGCGTTCCACGACGCGGGGCTGAAACTGGCGGCCAATATCAAACCGTGCCTGTTGCAGGATCACCCGCGTTATAACGAAGTAGCAGAACGCGGCCTGTTTATTCGCGATTCCGAAAGCAATACACCAGAACGTTCCAGCTTCTGGGATGACGAAGGCTCTAACCTCGACTTTACCAACCCGCAGACTATCCAGTGGTGGCAGGAAGGCGTCACCACGCAGTTGCTGGAGATGGGGATCGACTCTACCTGGAACGACAACAACGAGTTTGAAGTGTGGGACGGCGAAGCGCGCTGCCATGGCTTCGGCCAGGAAATCGCTATCAAGCACATTCGCCCGGTGATGCCGCTGCTGATGATGCGCGCCTCGCTGGAAGCGCAGCAGCGTTTCGCCCCGGAGAAGCGCCCATATCTCATCTCCCGTTCCGGCTGCGCCGGGATGCAGCGCTACGTGCAGACCTGGAGCGGCGATAACCGCACCAGTTGGGACACCCTGCGCTTTAACACCCGCATGGGGCTGGGGATGAGCTTGTCCGGGCTGTTCAACGTCGGTCACGACGTCGGCGGTTTCTCCGGCGACAAACCGGATGCCGAGCTGTTTGTCCGCTGGGTACAAAACGGCGTGATGCATCCGCGCTTTACCATTCACTCATGGAATGATGACCACACGGTGAACGAGCCGTGGATGTATCCGGGCGTGACGCCTGCCATTCGTGGTGCCATTGAACTGCGCTATCGCCTGCTGCCGTATCTTTATACCCTGCTCTGGCAGGCGCATGCCGACGACGAGCCGATGCTGCGCCCGACCTTCCTCGATCATGAGCACGATGTGCAGACCTTTGAAGAGTGCGATGACTTCCTGCTGGGCCGCGACCTGCTGGTCGCCAGCGTCGTCGAAGCCGGGCAGCGCGAGCGCCGGGTCTGGCTGCCGGATAACGAAACGGGCTGGTATGATTTTTACACCCACGCGTGGTATGCGGGCGGGCAATCCATCGTCCTCGATGCGCCGCTGGAAAAACTGCCGCTGCTGGTGCGCGCCGGAGCAGGTCTGCCGCTCAGCGAGCGCATCACGCATGTGAGTGCCGAAAAAGATACGGCCCGCGAGCTGAAGCTGTTCCCGGTTAAAGGCGTCGGCACGACCTCCGGGCTGCTGTTTGAAGACGACGGTGAAAGCTGGGGCTATCAGAACGGCAATGCGCTGTGGGTGGAATGGGAAATGGTGTGCGATGGCGCAACCATCAACCTGAAGGTGAACGCGCGCGGGGATTATCGTCCGGCGTGGAAGGCACTGAAGGTGTCGTTACCGGTAGGGGAAAAACGTAAGCTGCTGGTGAACGGGGTTGAAGGGGGTGAGTGGCTGGTGTAGTGCTGCCTGATGCCCTCACCCTACCCCTCTTCCACAGGGAGAGGGAATAAAGGCTCGACGCCTTTCCCTAAGTATTTCGCGCTGCAGGAAGGCGGCAAACCTGTGAATCCCCGGGAGCTTACATTAGTAAGTGACCGGGGTGAACAGGTGAAGCCAACACATCTGCAGCGTGAAAGACGACGGGAAATTAGCCGTCGATACCTTTACTACGCAGGTAATCTTCGTAGTTACCGGTGAAGTCGATCACGCGCTCCGGCGTAATTTCAATCACGCGGGTGGCCAGCGAGCTGACAAACTCACGGTCGTGAGAAACGAAAATCAACGTGCCCTGATACATTTCCAGCGCCATGTTCAGCGACTCAATTGATTCCATATCCAGGTGGTTGGTTGGTTCATCCATTACCAAAATATTCGGTTTCTGCATCATCAGCTTACCGAACAGCATGCGCCCTTTTTCACCACCGGAGAGCACTTTTGCAGGCTTCTTGATATCATCCTGGCTGAACAGCAGACGACCGAGGAAGCTGCGCACAACCTGCTCATCATCGCCTTCTTGTTTCCACTGACTCATCCATTCGAAGACCGTCAGATCGTTTTCAAACTCATATTCATGATCCTGCGCGTAGTAACCGACCTGCGCGTTTTCGGACCACTTCACGGTACCGTTATCCGGCTGCAAATCACCGACCAGCGTTTTCAGCATAGTGGATTTACCCACGCCGTTGGCGCCCAGAATGGCAATCTTCTCACCCACTTCGAGCAGCAGATTGAAGTTTTTAAACAATGGGCCTTCATCAAAACCTTTGGTAAGCGCTTCCACTTCCAGCGCGTTACGGAACAGTTTCTTATCCTGCTCGAAGCGGATGAACGGGTTCTGACGGCTGGAAGCTTTAACTTCTTCCAGTTTAATTTTATCGATCTGACGGGCGCGGGAAGTCGCCTGACGAGATTTCGATGCGTTAGCGCTAAAGCGGCTGACGAAGGATTGCAGGTCGGCAATCTGTGCTTTCTTCTTGGCGTTATCGGCCAGCAGACGTTCACGCGCCTGAGTCGCCGCCGTCATGTATTCGTCGTAGTTACCTGGATACACACGCAGTTCGCCGTAGTCCAGATCCGCCATGTGCGTACAGACCATGTTCAGGAAGTGACGGTCGTGCGAAATGATGATCATGGTGCTGTCACGTTCGTTCAGCGTCTGCTCCAGCCAGCGGATGGTGTCGATATCCAGGTTGTTCGTTGGTTCGTCGAGCAGCAGAATATCCGGGTTTGAGAACAGTGCCTGGGCCAGAAGCACACGCAGCTTCCAGCCGGGTGCGACTTCGCTCATCGGGCCGTAATGTTGTTCTACCGGAATACCCACGCCCAGCAGCAGTTCGCCCGCACGCGCTTCCGCAGAGTAGCCGTCCATTTCACCGTACTGAACTTCGAGGTCAGCCACTTTATAGCCGTCTTCTTCGCTCATTTCGGCCAGCGCGTATATACGATCGCGCTCCTGCTTCACTTCCCACAGTTCACCGTGACCCATGATTACGGTGTCAAGCACGGTGAATTCTTCAAAGGCGAACTGATCCTGGCGCAGCTTACCGATGCGCTCATTCGGATCGAGGGAAACGTTACCCAGCGTCGGTTCGAGATCACCGCCAAGAATTTTCATAAAAGTGGATTTACCGCTACCGTTCGCGCCAATCAGGCCGTAACGGTTGCCGCCGCCAAATTTGACGGAAATATTTTCAAACAGCGGCTTACTGCCGAACTGCATGGTGACGTTGCTGGAAACTAACACTGGCGTATCCTGAAAGAGAAAGAAATATGTGACAAACCGCTTATTATGCCATAAGTCTACGATAAGATCGCCCCTTCATGCTGAAGGGCTAAAGTGAAAGCAAAAGGAAAAAAATGTGATTTAGTACACATCCGAATTCCTTGTTGCTCAGATTGCACATATAATGCGTGCCCAACACTACATAAATCTCAACCCACTGGCCTGCCTGGCACTGAATCTCGCATACATGAAGATGAATATGAAATTGACAACGCTTTTCGCGGCGGCACTTGCGGTAGTTGGTTTTTGCAACACTGCCTCAGCCGTCACGTACCCGCTGCCTACCGATGGTAGCCGTTTGATTGGCCAAAACCAGGTCATCACCATTCCTGAAGGCAATACCCAACCGCTGGAGTATTTTGCGGCAGAATATCAGATGGGTCTGTCTAACATGCTGGAAGCCAACCCTGGCGTGGATACTTTCCTGCCGAAGGGCGGCACCGTACTGAACATTCCTCAGCAGTTGATCCTGCCGGATACCGTGCATGAAGGTATTGTTATCAACAGCGCTGAAATGCGTCTGTACTACTACCCTAAAGGCACCAACACCGTTATCGTTCTGCCGATCGGTATCGGTCAGTTAGGCAAAGACACGCCAATCAACTGGACCACCAAAGTAGAACGTAAGAAAGCGGGCCCAACCTGGACGCCAACGGCGAAAATGCATGCGGAATACCGCGCTGCGGGCGAACCGCTGCCAGCCGTGGTTCCGGCAGGCCCGGATAACCCGATGGGTCTGTACGCCCTGTATATCGGTCGTCTGTATGCTATTCACGGCACCAATGCTAACTTCGGCGTTGGCTTACGTGTCAGCCACGGTTGCGTCCGTCTGCGTAATGACGACATCAAATTCCTGTTTGAAAATGTGCCGGTCGGCACTCGCGTACAGTTTATCGATGAGCCGGTGAAAGCCACTACCGAACCAGACGGCAGCCGTTACATCGAGGTACACAACCCACTGTCCACCACTGAAGCACAGTTTGAAGGCGGGGAAATCGTACCGATTACGCTGAACAAGAGCATTACCAGCGTCACCGGTCAGTCTGACGTTGATCAGTCCGTCGTTGATCAGGCGGTACAGAACCGTTCTGGTATGCCGGTTCGTCTGAACTAATCTGCTATATATGCCCGATGGCGCTACGCTTATCGGGCATAATCCTCACATCACCTGCAGCAAACCATACCCTACCAGTCCCGCCCATATCAGCATCGGCAGCGAATACCAATGAAAACGCCACCAAATCCGTCGGTCGTTTGCCATGCGTAAAGCGATAAGATTTGCCAGCGATCCAGGCAGCAGCCCGAAGCCGCCCACATTAACTGCCCAGGCCAGCAACAGCGTCGGCGGAACGTAGTTCAGCAACAAAATTGTACTGGGCACATTACTGATAAACTGCGACAGGCCAATGGCCGTCAACCAAAGACCCGGCGCAGAGAGCGTGCCAATCTGGTGGGTTATCCCCTGCAATGCCGGTAGCTGCGTCAGCAAATGCACATCAATGAACATCGCCATAAACACCAGCAGCAGCGTCCAGTCCACGCTGAGGATGACGCGACGCGCCAGAACCATGAATCCCGCCGCCACAATCGCCAGGCCCCACAACTCTTGTTTTAACTCCAGCGCCGTCAGAAAGATGATATACAGCGCCAGACAGCTCCACACCAGGCGTGGTTGCCAGTCCGGCGCGCGCGTCCCGGTATGATAGTGCAATGCTTTGTTCGGGAAACTGAACCAGCACAGCACCACCAGCGTCAGCATCATGGCACCCGCGAGCGGCGCCATTTGCCAGGTAAACGCGGTAAATGACAACCCGGAGCGCCCCCACATCAGGATATTTTGCGGATTGCCTATTGGCGTAAGCAACGATCCAGCGTTTACCGCCAGCGCCTCAAAGATAATCAGACGATTTACCGGAATGGCGCACAATTTTTTCAGGGTGATGGTCAGCGGGACAACAATAAACAACGCAACATCGTTGGTCAGAAACGTCGACAGTAGCGCCGCCGCCAGCACCATAAATATCGCCAGTTGGCGTTCAGTGTGAAAGCGGCGGGTCATCTTGCGCCCTAACACATCGAAGTAACCGCTTAATTCAACGCCTTTGGTCAGTAACATCAGGCCGCTAAGGGTAATAATGGTGTGCCAGTCAATCGCTCCAGGCCAGGAGCGGGGCGTAAATGGCGTGAACACGCTCAGTACAACCCCGACGATGATTAACAGCTGGAAAAAACGATCGCGCTGCAAGGCGCGTAGTAAAGGAAAACTCATTCAGAGCCAGATCCTTGCTGTTGCGTAAAACGGCTAAAAGCCTCCAGCGTTTCCTTACTGACGTGGTGCTCCATTCCCTCAGCGTCACGGCGGGCAATTTCCGGGCTGATACCTAACATCAACAGGAAATTTTCCACAATCTGATGACGCTCCCGGCTCTCCTGGGCCAGGCGTTCGCCTTCTGCGGTTAAAAACACCCCGCGCCAGGGGATCATTTCAATCAACCCGACTGAAGCAAGGCGCTTCAACATTTTGGCAACCGTCGGCTGGGAAACCCCGAGTCGGGCAGCCATATCCACCTGGCGCGCTTCACCCACCTCAATAATGAGATCGGAAATCAGCTCTACGTAGTCATCAATCAGCTCGCGGCGATGCGCCTCCCGGACCTGACGAAATCCTTCAACGTGTTCTTCGACATTCACCAATTGCGTCACTTTTTTTGTTGTTGGCATACCTGCGCGACGACTCATTCTGCTTCCTCGTTACTGTGACGCGTTAACGGCATCTGATTAGAGAGCGCTCATTGTAAACCAGAGTTGCGTGGGCACAAAAAATTAACGTTTTAGCAATAGCTATATAATATAGCCTGTGCTATATCTGTATATAATAAAGACATCCCTCAAGGACCGATGGGATCGTGAAGTCAGGAGGTTTATATGAATGAATTTAAGAGGTGTATACGCGTGTTTAGCCACTCTCCCTTTAAAGTACGGTTGATGCTGATCTCTATGCTGTGTGACATGATCAACAGCAAACCAGAGCAGGATAAACCTTCAGGAAAATAATGCGGCGTCGCGGTACGCCGCTTCCTTTCCCTGCTGTCATCCGGGGTGCAGTAGTGGTTTTCGTCCCAATAACCCTTCTTTTTGTCAGTTTTGCCACCTCTCTCGCAAAACAATTTCCTTGTAGTAGTTGACCTTCTCTCATGCACACTCTATCTTTTCGCAGCCCTGCGTATATTGCGGCTCGCGGATGCGGACCCTATCCCTCTTCTCGCTCTCTCAGGCAGGCAATGACCCTTAACGCCAGGGTAAGCACATGGCGTTTTTGCATTAGTGGCGTATGAATTTAACCCTCAAAGATTCAATCATTGCTCGTAGCCGGGCCATTAGTCCGTGGACTGGCCTCTATTTCTTACAGTCTATGTTGATCAACCTGGCGTTGGGCTATCCGCTTAGCTTGCTCTACAGCGTTGCTTTCACCTGTATATTAATACTGCTGTGGCGCAGCGCCCCGCGCGCGCAGAAAGTGCTGATTGGCATTTGCTCACTTATTGCGGCAATGTACTTTCCGTTTGGTCAGGCTTATGGTTCGCCTAACTTCAATACGTTGCTGGCGCTGCACTCAACCAATATGGAAGAGTCCACCGAAATCCTGACCATCTTCCCCTGGTACAATTATCTGGTTGGGGTATTTATTTTTGCCCTCGGCGTTATCGCCGTACGCCGTAAAAAAGAAGCGCAAAAGCGCGGCTGGAATAAATACGACAGCCTGTGTTTGTTGTTTAGCGTCGTCGCGTTTTTTGTTACTCCGGTACAAAACCTGGCCTGGGGCGGCGTGTTCAAGCTTAAGGACACCGGTTATCCGGTTTTCCGCTTTGCCAAAGACGTGATCGTCAATAATAACGAAGTGCTTGATGAACAGGAGCGCATGGCGAAGCTGTCGAGTGTGAAAGATAGCTGGACGGTAACCGCCGTGAAACCAAAGTATCACACTTATGTCGTGGTCATTGGTGAAAGCGCCCGCCGCGACGCATTAGGTGCGTTTGGCGGTCACTGGGACAACACCCCGTTTGCCAGTTCCGTTAACGGCTATCTGTTCGCAGATTACATTGCCGCAAGCGGTTCAACGCAAAAATCGCTTGGCTTAACGCTTAATCGGGTTGTTGATAATAAACCCCAGTTCCAGGATAACTTTGTCACTCTGGCCAACCGCGCGGGATTCCAGACGTGGTGGTTTTCCAATCAGGGGCAGATTGGTGAATACGATACGGCTATCGCCAGTATCGCAAAACGAGCTGATGAAGTGCACTTCCTCAAAAACGGTGATTTCGAAGCGGATAAAAATACCCGTGACGAAGAACTGTTGAAGATGACTGCCCAGGTGCTGGCCACCGAGCGCACTCAGCCGCAGCTCATCGTGCTGCATTTAATGGGTTCACATCCGCAGGCCTGCGACCGTACGCAAGGAAAATACGAGACCTTCGTCCAGTCAAAGGAGACATCTTGCTATCTGTACACCATGACGCAGACGGATGACCTGCTGCGCCAGCTTTACGAGCAATTACGCAACAGCGGTACCAGCTTCTCGATGGTCTATTTCTCTGACCATGGTCTCGCCTTTAAAGAGCGGGGAAAAGAGGTGCAGTACCTGGCGCATGACGATCGGTTCCAGCAGAATTTCCAGGTGCCTTTTATGGTGCTGTCAAGCGATGATAAAGCCCATCGGGTGATAAAAGCCCGTCGCTCTGCGAATGATTTTCTTAGCTTTTTCTCTCAATGGACGGGGATCAGCGCGAAGGAAATTACCAACAGCTACCGTTTTATCTCAGAGAAAAAGGCCGGGCCAGTGTATATCACCAACTTCAAACTGCAGAAGGTGGATTACAACCATTTGGGTACCGATATCTTTGAGACCAAATCTCGTTAATCTCTAAATTACACGCAAAAAAAATCCGCCTCAAAAGGCGGATTTTTTATATCACCGAAGTGATTAGAAGCGGTAACCCACGCCAGCGATCCAGGTGCCGACGTCAACGCTACGAATACGGCTCTGCTCGTAGGAGAAGTCCAGAGCAACGTTTTCGATCGGGTTGAACTGCAGACCAGCACCGTAAGAGAAACCGTAGTCGCTGGTGGTGTGGTTGTCAGCCGGAGATGCTGCGTTCTGGAATTTACCGTAACCAACACCCACTACACCGTAGATGCTTGCCCAGTCGTTCAGACGGTAAGCCGGACCAGCAGTGATGCCGTAGTATTGGGTTTTGTTGTAGTCGCCAGAAGCATCGGTACGGTCTTTTTCAGTGTAAGTGAAGGAACCGATTACACCCAGCGGGTTGTTGTCCTGCTCGTAGCGATACTTCAGGTTGAAACCGTTCATTTTGTTCGCTGCGCCCTGAGCATCACTCTGAGCGTAACCACCAGTAACGGTAGAAGTAGCAGCTACAGCAGTACCTGCGGAGAAAGCCAGAACAGCGGCCAGTGCTGAAAGACATGCAATTTTTTTCATAACCACCTCAAATGTGCTTCAAGTAAATCCTAAGTTTTAAATATAACAAAAATTGATGGGAAACTCTTTGCGATTCGCGGTGTCTAACGGGCTCTTTCATGTAACAAAACATTTCAAAAACCAGCTATACCTTTCAATTTACACCACTTTTTTAAGTTAATGAGCCATTATTGCGCGCACAATACGACACATTCATCCAGATAATTCCTAATCACGCAGATTATTAATCCACCAATTTCGTACCATTGTACGGATCTGAAGAATTTTTTTTTCAACCAATACTCAACCAGTTGAGTGTATTTCCATTACACTCGCTGTTTTACTTTTCTATACATTTTGCCATCCGCGTCGCAACGCCGCGCAGATGAAGAGATGTAACCATCATTTGTCAGGAGAAAGGATGCCGGGGTCGTTACGTAAAGCGCCAGTTTGGTTACCTATTTTGGTTTTACTTATTGCTATGTCTTCCATTCAAAGCGGTGCATCACTGGCAAAATCGCTGTTCCCACTCGTCGGTGCACCTGGTGTTACCGCGCTGCGCCTCGCGCTGGGCACACTCATCCTTATCGCCTTCTTTAAACCCTGGCGTTTACGTTTTGCTAAAGAACAGCGCCTGCCGCTGCTGTTTTATGGTCTGTCTCTTGGCGGGATGAACTACCTCTTTTATCTGTCTATTCAGACCGTCCCGCTGGGAATTGCCGTGGCGCTGGAGTTTACCGGCCCGCTCGCAGTGGCGTTGTTTTCATCCCGACGCCCTGTAGATTTTATTTGGGTAGCCCTGGCCGTTCTTGGGCTTTGGTTCCTGTTACCGCTTGGCCAGGACGTTTCTCATGTTGATTTAACCGGCGCAGCGCTGGCGCTGGGAGCTGGCGCCTGTTGGGCCGTTTATATTCTCACCGGCCAGCGTGCCGGCGCAGAACACGGTCCGGCAACCGTAGCGGTCGGTTCATTAATCGCTGCGCTGATTTTTGTTCCCATTGGCGCGATTCAGGCCGGCGATGCCCTGTGGCACTGGTCAATACTGCCGTTGGGCCTGGCCGTGGCCGTACTCTCCACCGCGCTGCCCTACTCATTAGAGATGATCGCACTAACGCGACTGCCAACGCGTACTTTTGGTACGTTGATGAGCATGGAACCCGCGCTGGCTGCGGTTTCGGGAATGATCTTCCTTGGTGAAACGTTAACGCTTATCCAGACGCTGGCCCTGGGGGCTATTATTGCCGCATCAATGGGTTCTACACTCACTATTCGCAAAGAACCGCAAATTAAGCAAGTTGACGTGAATTAACCCCCTTAATATTCTGCATGGTTTGCATAATCATGCAGAATATCCACTTGTTAATCTGCGTGATAATTTTCTAATAAATATCTTGTACCCACCCACATATTTCTTTTAATTTTTTACATTAACATAAAAATAACATTTCGTTGCAATAAAATCATGTATGCATATGATTTTATTAATTATTTTATTTCCATTCATCTCTTCACTATTAAAGCAATAGGTAACACCGGAAAAATAAATCCAAAATTAGCGCTATACTTATTCCCGTTGAAGAGTTGGGACATAAATATCAAGAGGATATGAAAATATGAGTACCGCAAAACTGGTAAAAACAAAAGCATCCGCCCTCGTTTATACTCGCAACGATGTGACAGACAGCGAAAAGAAAGCCACGGTAGAACTGCTGAATCAGCAAGTGATCCAGTTCATCGACCTGTCGTTGATCACTAAACAGGCTCACTGGAACATGCGCGGCGCGAACTTTATTGCTGTCCATGAAATGCTGGATGGCTTCCGTACTGCCCTGACCGATCATCTCGATACCATGGCTGAGCGCGCCGTACAGTTAGGCGGTGTGGCACTGGGTACGACCCAGGTCATTAACAGCAAAACGCCACTGAAAAGCTATCCGCTGGATATCCATAGCGTGCAGGACCACTTAAAAGAACTGGCCGATCGTTATGCAGTGGTCGCCAACAGCGTACGTAAAGCCATTAGCGAAGCAAAAGACGAAGATACAGCGGATATCTTCACCGCTGCGTCACGCGATCTCGACAAATTCCTGTGGTTTATCGAAGCCAACATTGAATAACAGCAGACATAAGAATTACCTATAAAACCCTCGCTCCGGCGGGGGTTTTGCACATTTATGGTGCATAACATTGATCATTCGTCACTCCAAAGTAAATTAATTGTAATAATCACCTCACACAATCGTTAACGAAAGATTGTTTTATCAACAATTTTTACGCTAAATAGTCATACCGTTTGCACCGTGTCAGGTACGCACCAAATGGGTGCCCCAAAATAGTGCAGATTTTCCGCTTTGCCCAACTTATTGTGCAGAGAAAAGAAATACCTTCTTTTTAAAACAATGAGTTGCAAAAGTGGCACGATTTTTTCATTAAGCCATATGTTCTCGCAGGGGATCGCCCCGTGGATATAAAAGGAAATCCTATGAAGTCTGTATTAAAAGTTTCACTGGCTGCACTTACCCTGGCTTTTGCGGTGTCCTCCCATGCCGCAGATAAGAAACTGGTTGTCGCAACTGACACCGCGTTTGTACCGTTCGAATTCAAACAGGGTGACAAATACGTTGGATTTGATGTGGATCTGTGGGCTGCCGTCGCCAAAGAATTGAAGCTGGATTATGAACTGAAACCAATGGATTTCAGCGGCATCATCCCGGCTCTGCAAACCAAAAACGTCGACCTGGCACTGGCGGGTATCACCATCACCGACGAGCGTAAAAAAGCGATCGACTTCTCTGACGGCTACTACAAAAGCGGTCTGTTAGTGATGGTCAAAGCGAATAATAACGACGTTAAAAGCGTGAAAGACCTGGATGGTAAAGTTGTTGCTGTGAAGAGCGGCACCGGTTCCGTTGATTACGCGAAAGCTAATATCAAAACCAAAGACCTGCGTCAGTTCCCGAATATCGATAACGCCTATATGGAACTGGGCACCAACCGAGCAGACGCCGTGCTGCATGACACGCCAAACATTCTTTATTTCATCAAAACCGCGGGTAACGGCCAGTTCAAAGCCGTAGGTGACTCGCTGGAAGCTCAACAATACGGTATCGCCTTCCCGAAAGGCAGCGATGACCTGCGTGAGAAAGTGAACGGCGCGCTGAAAACGCTGAAAGAGAACGGCACCTATAACGAGATCTACAAAAAATGGTTCGGTACTGAACCTAAATAATAACTGGCAGTGATGCCCGGTGGCGCGATGCATACCGGGCCTTTCCCAGTATTTTTGAGACCTGTAAACCGGATAAGCACAGCGCATCTGGCAAAACGGGCATTTGAATCTTTACACCACGGTAACAGGAACGACATATGCAGTTTGACTGGAGTGCCATCTGGCCCGCCATCCCGCTTCTAATTGAAGGCGCCAAAATGACCTTATGGATCTCGATCCTTGGTCTGGCTGGCGGTCTGGTAATCGGGCTTGCAGCAGGGTTTGCACGTACTTTCGGCGGTTGGATAGCCAACCACGTAGCGCTGGTGTTTATCGAAGTCATTCGTGGCACACCAATCGTTGTGCAAGTGATGTTTATCTACTTCGCCCTGCCAATGGCGTTTAACGATTTACGTATTGACCCCTTTAGCGCCGCCGTTGTCACCATCATGATCAACTCCGGTGCCTATATTGCGGAAATCACCCGCGGTGCGGTGCTCTCAATCCATAAAGGATTCAGCGAAGCCGGACTGGCGCTTGGGCTTTCACGCACTGAGACCATCCGTCACGTTATTTTGCCTCTCGCACTTCGTCGTATGCTGCCGCCGCTGGGCAACCAGTGGATCATCAGCATTAAAGATACCTCGCTGTTTATCGTCATTGGCGTCGCTGAACTGACCCGTCAGGGGCAGGAAATCATTGCCGGTAACTTCCGCGCACTGGAAATCTGGAGCGCCGTTGCGGTGTTCTATCTGATCATTACCCTGGTGCTGAGCTTCATTCTGCGTCGTCTGGAAAGAAGGATGAAAATCCTGTGATTGAATTTAAAAACGTTTCTAAGCACTTTGGCCCTACCCAGGTGCTGCACAATATTGATCTGAACATTAAGCAGGGCGAAGTCGTGGTCATCATCGGGCCGTCCGGTTCCGGTAAATCTACTCTGCTGCGCTGCATTAACAAGCTGGAAGAGATAACCTCTGGCGATCTGATCGTCGACGGTCTGAAAGTAAACGATCCCAAGGTCGATGAGCGGTTAATTCGCCAGGAAGCCGGGATGGTATTTCAGCAGTTCTACCTGTTCCCCCACCTGACGGCGCTGGAAAACGTCATGTTTGGGCCGCAGCGCGTACGCGGGGCGAATAAAGAACAGGCAGAGAAGTTGGCGAAAGAATTACTGGCGAAGGTCGGCCTGGCCGAGCGTGCGCATCACTACCCTTCTGAACTGTCCGGTGGTCAACAACAGCGTGTGGCTATCGCCCGAGCACTGGCAGTGAAGCCGAAAATGATGCTGTTTGATGAACCAACCTCAGCGCTTGACCCTGAACTGCGCCACGAAGTTCTGAAAGTCATGCAGGATCTGGCGGAAGAAGGGATGACCATGGTGATTGTGACCCACGAGATCGGCTTTGCCGAAAAAGTGGCCTCACGTCTGATTTTCATTGATAAGGGACGTATTGCCGAAGACGGTAATCCGCAAGCCCTGATTGAAAATCCACCCAGCCAGCGTTTACAGGAATTCTTGCAGCACGTTTCCTGATGCGTTGACCTCCCTTCGCCCGAAGGGAGGTTTTCACCAGAATCCTCTCATTTCAATTCTCTTGCGCCCTGGCATCTATACTTATCCTTTTGAATTTATTTTCTCATGGGAGGAGTCATGCGCTGGATCCTGTTGGTCTTCTTTTGTCTGCTGAGCATACCGTCTCACGCGGTGACGATACCCGGCGTCACAACCTCGACTTCAGCCGACCCGCAAGCCACCCCCGCAAAAGAGCCTGATGTTGAGCAAAAGAAAGCCGCTTACGCCGCGCTGGCTGACGTACTGGACAATGAAGCATCGCGCCAGGAGTTGATCGGTCAATTGCGCAAAGTCGCGGCAACGCCTCCTCCCGAGCCCGTGCCTGTAATTGTCCCCCCCACGCTAACTGAAGAAAAAACGGTGTTGGAAAACGTGACAGATGTCAGTCGTCACTATAGTGAAGTTCTTTCCGACCGCTTTGCCCAGCTTTACCGCAACATCACCGACGCCCCGCATAAAACCTTTAACCCGCAAACCTTCACCAATGCCCTGACCCATTTTTTAATGCTGGCAGCGTCAGTGTTTGGGTTTTACTGGCTGATCCGCCTGTGCGCGCTGCCGCTGTATCGCAAAATGGGACAATGGGCGCGACGGAAAAACCGCGAACGCAGCAACTGGCTACAGCTTCCGGCAATGATCGTCGGCGCATTTATTATCGATTTATTACTGCTGGCGCTGACGTTGTTTATAGGGCAGATTCTGAGCGATCGAATGAACGCCGGGAGCCGCACCATCGCTTTCCAGCAAAGCCTGTTCCTCAATGCCTTTGCGTTGATTGAGTTCTTCAAGGCGATTTTACGTCTGATATTTTGCCCGACGGTAGCGGAGCTACGCCCGTTTAACATTCAGGATGACGGTGCGCGCTACTGGAATCGCCGTTTGAGTTCATTAAGCAGCCTGATTGGTTACGGACTGATTGTTGCTGTTCCTATTATCTCAAATCAGGTCAACGTGCAGGTCGGTGCGATGGCAAACGTCATCATCATGCTGTGTATCACGCTATGGGCGCTGTATCTTATTTTTAGAAATAAGAAAGAGATCACACAGCATTTGCTCAATCTGGCGGAAAGATCGTTAGCCTTTTTCAGCCTGTTTATTCGCGCCTTCGCGCTGGTATGGCATTGGCTGGCCAGCGCTTACTTCATTGTGCTGTTTTTCTTCTCGCTGTTTGACCCTGGCAACAGTCTGAAATTCATGATGGGCGCAACGTTACGCAGCCTGGTGATTATCGGCATTGCCGCCTTTGTTTCCGGCATGCTTTCGCGTTGGATAGCCAAAACGATTACCCTGTCGCCACATACCCAGCGCAGCTATCCGGAATTACAAAAACGGTTGAATGGCTGGCTGTCGACGGCGTTAAGCGTGGCCCGGATCCTTACGGTGTGCGTCGCGGTGATGCTACTGCTCAATGCCTGGGGATTGTTCGACTTCTGGAACTGGCTGCATTACGGCGCCGGAGAAAAAACGGTGGATATCCTGATTCGTATCGCGCTGATTCTTTTCTTCTCCGCCATTGGCTGGACGATCCTTGCCAGCCTGATTGAAAATCGTCTGGCTTCCGATATTCACGGTCGCCCGTTGCCCAGTGCCCGTACCCGTACGCTGTTAACGCTGTTCCGCAATGCGCTGGCGGTGATTATCAGCACCATCACCATCATGATTGTGCTGTCCGAAATTGGCGTCAATATCGCCCCCTTGCTGGCCGGGGCCGGGGCGCTGGGGCTGGCGATCTCTTTTGGCTCGCAAACGCTGGTAAAAGACATTATCACCGGGATCTTCATTCAGTTCGAAAATGGTATGAACACCGGGGATTTAGTCACTATCGGTCCACTCACCGGTACGGTTGAAAGGATGTCCATTCGTTCTGTGGGGGTGCGTCAGGATACCGGGGCGTACCATATCATTCCCTGGTCATCGATAACCACCTTCGCCAACTTTGTGCGTGGCATTGGCTCGGTCGTCGCCAATTACGATGTCGACCGTCATGAGGATGCGGATAAAGCCAATCAGGCGTTGAAAGACGCTGTCGCTGAGCTGATGGAAAAGGACGATATTCGCGGGCTTATTATCGGCGAGCCATCGTTTGCCGGGATCGTCGGGTTAACTAATACGGCTTTCACGCTACGGGTCTCATTTACGACCCTGCCGCTGAAACAGTGGACCGTACGTTTCGCGCTCGACAGCCAGGTGAAGAAACATTTCGATCTGGCCAACGTACGCGCCCCGGTACAGACGTATCAGGTCTTGCCTGCACCGGTGAATGGCCCTCCGTCGGCGGCAAGCGATCAACTGCCGCCAGGGGAGCCAACGCTTTAGCGTTTACGCGCCATAAAACGACGACGCTGATCGTTATCCATAAAGGTCCAGGCAATAAAGCGGCTCTGCTTTTGCCCCTGGGCCATCTCTTTTTTAACCACTTTCACCGCGCCCGCATCCGTTAATGCATGATACAGCGGAGGTAAATTCTCACCGCGCGAAACCAGCGTGGTAAACCACATCACCTGCCGACCAAAGGCCTGGCTTTCGGCGATCATTTTCTTGATGAACACCACTTCGCCGCCTTCACACCACAACTCCTGCTGCTGTCCGCCAAAGTTCAGCGCATCATCTTTGTCCTGACCCAGATTACGACGCTTACGTTCGCTTCCGGCACGCGCAGAGGCCGCAGAATCATGGAATGGCGGGTTACATACAGTGGCTTCATACTGCTCGTTTTTATGAATGATACCGTTGAAGATTGACGCAGCATCTTTTTGTCGGCGCAAACGAATTGCGCGAGTTAACCCCGGATTGGCGTTAACGATCGCCTGAGCGCTGTTAAACGCTTCGCTACTGGTTTCGCTACCGGTGAATCGCCAGCCGTATTCATGCACGCCAATCAGCGGATAAATACAATTGGCCCCTACTCCCACGTCCAGTACGCTCGCATTTGCCGGAATGGTTCCTGTCGTTTCACCTAACAGGTCGGCCAGATGGTGAATGTAGTCCGCACGACCAGGAACTGGCGGGCACAGAAAACCGTCTGGAATATCCCAGTTTTTCACCGCATAAAAATGCGCCAGCAGTGCTTTATTGAGCGCCTTCACTGCCTGCGGATTGGCGAAGTTAACGCTCTGCTCGCCGCCGGGCGTGAGGATGAGAAATTGCGTCAACTCGGGGGTAACCTGGCATAAAGTCGCAAGATCATAACGGCCATTGTGGCGGTTGCGTGGGTGTAATCCCGGTTTCTGGGGGGACATAGCATTCTCCTTTTAACAGCGGCGTAAGATACCCGCATAACGCCACGCGGTAAACACACTCATCAAGGAAATTTGATTCTTTATGCCTGTTTCACGCCGAATAAATCGTTCAAAAAATAGACGATTCATCATCGATTTTTTGCGGTAAATATCATCCGCAGGCGACCTAAACTTATCAGGCACCACCTGTTGTTTCTCAGAGGATATCACCATGAAGAAATGCCTCACATTACTTGCTGCTACCGTACTAACCGGTATGACGTTCGCGTCCTTTGCCGCACAGCCCAACACCAGCCCTGCAACCGGTCAGCTCCAGGCCTCCGGTACAGTATTCGCTACCGGAGCCTCTAACCTGAGCGATCTCGAAGACAAGCTGGCAGAGAAAGCAAAAGAGCAAGGCGCAAAAGGCTTTGTCGTTAACTCTGCGGGCGGTAAAAACCAGATGTACGGCAGCGCCACTATCTATAAGTAACCCACTTCACTCAGCCCAACTGCATTCGTCCCGAATGCAGTTTCCTGCACGAATGGTCCGAAATCTGATACCGCTGATGCGTGGTCGTTTTTCAGCCATCATATTCGCTATACTTATTCTGTAGACAATGACAGGAGGTACATATGGCATCCGGATGGGCAAATGACGACGCAGTTAACGAGCAGATCAACAATACTATTGAAGATGCTGTTGCCCGCGCCCGCGGTGAATTACCGACCGGGGAAAGTCTGTATGAATGCGAAGAATGCGGTAATCCTATCCCACAGGCCAGACGTGAGGCGGTTCCGGGCGTACGCTTATGCGTCGCCTGCCAGCAGGATAAAGATTCACATAAATTAGCATTTTCAGGATATAATCGCAGAGGTTCGAAAGACAGCCAGCTACGTTGACTCATCTTTACCAAAAGTTTCAGCGCAGACGATTTCCTTTACGAGCACGCTTTTTCGCATGCTGTGTAGCAAAATGTGCCGTTGCCGCTTTCTCTGTAAAGCGTAATGACAAGAACTGTAAATCCCTCTTTCGAATTTATTAATATTCAATAAGTTATTTGTCATTCAATTTTTTTGATTGATGCCGTCAATTCTATTCGATTTTCTCTCGCATAAAAAAACGTGATACTTCTCACATCGACGAAACAACGTCTTCTAAACAGAACACTGACTAACAGAACAAACCTGCGAGAGATTAATCATGAAAAATATCAAATTTGCCGTTGCCGCCATCGCCCTTTCTACCCTGTCATTTGGCGTTTTCGCTGCCGAGCCGGTTTCCTCCACTCAGGCACAAAGCATGAATAAAATTGGTGTCGTTTCTGCAGATGGCGCCACCACGCTGGATGGTCTGGAAGCAAAACTGGCTGAGAAAGCCGCCGCTGCCGGCGCAACGGGTTACAACATCACCTCCGCTGTCGGCAACGACAAAATGAGCGGCACCGCGGTTATCTATAAATAACCGAAAGATTACCTGTACGACCCAATGCTCCAACCCTCATTGACCCTGTTTGTTACCCTTTGTTTGCCCGTCCGCCACTGGACGGGCTTTTTTTTACCTACTGTTCCAACCGTTGACGAAACTCTCGTAACACGGTGTCGGACATCCCTATTTGCCGCGCCGCTTCGCAAATTGCCTGCCAGCTTCCGGCATCCAGCGGAATACCTTGTTCCAGCCGTTCCTCACGAGTATTCACCTCCCACTCCCCTGGCAACAGGATCGGAGCGTCATCGGCATGCGGGGACGCTTTTACCCACTCAGCAAATGCCGCGACCTGGTTATCGCAGTCCGGCGCGCCGAACAGTTCCGGGTTCATAATGATGGTAGTCATGCAGTTAATGATGGCGTCTGCGCTGGTCTGCAGGCTCTCCTCATGTGTGGTTTTACCACCAGAAAGCGCGCCGCCCATAATTTCGCACATCGCCGCCAGCGCATAACCCTTGTGTTGAGCGAAGGTCAGCAACGAACCCAGCGGAGAGACCTGCATCACAGCAGGATCGGTGGTCGGCGCTCCCTCGGCATCAATCAGACATCCCGGAGCCACAGGTTCCCCCTTATGCCATGCCACACGGGTTTTGCCAAAGGCGATGGCGCTGGTTGCATAGTCCAGCAACAGCGGGAAGGTATTTTTACGCGGAAAAACGACGCAGAAAGGGTTGGTGCCAAAACGGCTATCGCGACCGTGGAACGGTGCGACCATCGGGATACCCACCACATTCACAAAGTGTACTGAGACAAAACCCGCCGCCGCACATTGTTCCGCCCAGTAACCAATGCGTCCGATATGGTGCGAATTGTGTAACGCCACGGCGGCGATACCGTACTGGCGCGCTTTTTCAATCCCAAGCGTCATTGCCTCGTGCGCCGCCACCTGACCAAATGCGCAATCGCCATCAAGCGTAATCACCGCTCCCGCATCTTTTACCACTTTGGCATGACGGTTGATCTGCAGATGTCCCTGCGAGAAGGAGCGAATATAGCTTGGGATCATGCCGATACCGTGGGAGTCGTGCCCGGCGAGGTTAGAGGCAATCAGATGGTCGGCCACCAGCCGCGCTTCCTGCTCGTTACTCCCCATCTGGTGAAAAATGGCCTGAATGAAGGCGTGCAGCGTTGGCACATGGAAGCGATGTCCACTGTTCATTGTTATCTCCTGTTGTGTCGCGTGTTTGTTGTGTTTCTTATTTTTCAACAAACTATGCTGCGCCACGCCAGTCAGGAGGTCAATAAACGTGCAGAAATTTCACGTTGTTGCAAAGAATGAACCGACAGGCCTGGAAATGGCCTGTCGGGGAAACAAGAAATTAGAAGCTTTGCCCGACGCGAGCCAGACCTTCAGCCAGCGAGAAAGATTCGCCGGTTGCGACCAGGCAGCAGGCCATCTGTATTTTCAACGAAGCCGGAACAGGCTCGCTACCGGCCAGACAACGTTCTATCCAGCGCGCGGTAGTTTCCGGATCTTTTGCCACCGGCAGCGGTACCGGTTCGTCAGGCATCTCACTCTGGCGGTCGTGCAATACGCGCACGCCGGAGGAATCGATCAGGCTTATCTGCGGGCAGCGCTGCGGGTTGGCATACACTTCGCCTTCGGTGCCGTGCATCAACAGACCGCGACCACCGATGTCGCCAAAGAATTTCGCCACGCGCGATACGTATTCCGGATGCGACACGCTGGAAAGACGCAGCGCGGCATCTTCAGCAAACGGCGTGGCGAGTTTAGCCAGCGTATGCGCGCTGTTACGCACGCCCATTCTCCAGCGCATCGCCAGCTGTTTCTCCAGCGGAGGACACAGCGCGCTCACCGGGATAAACACCGGCTCATGACCATCGAGTTTTGCCTGTGCCTGTCCCGCATGCCGCGTTGGCGTAATGCCCATCAGTTCGAAAATGGTTTCTGTCAGCACGCGGGTTGGATCTTCACTGACGCCGTGCACCACTACCGGAAAGCCCAGCTTGTGCAGTAAAATTGCCAGCAACGGAGTCAGATTCGCCTGCTTGCGTGCGCCATTATAGCTGGGAATAACAATGGGCATGGGTTTAGCAACCGGCGGCGTCAGGCGAATGGTATGGTTCTGCATCGCTTCGTAAAAACCCAGCATCTCCGCTTCACCCTCGCCTTTAATACGTAGCGCAATCAGTACGCCACCCATCTCAAGCTCCGGTACGTCGCCGTTCAGCATATGGGTATACAGTCCGCGAGCAGTATCCTTATCCAGATCACGCGCGTGATTTTTCCCTCGCCCAATCTCTTTGATGATTTTGCGGTAATCCATCGATAACTCCTTGCTGTTGCTCACATCGTTAACGCCTGCGGCGGCGCGTGGGTTTCGCTTTTTCTTTTGGTTCTACTATAACGTCTGGTACAGCAGGTTGCTCTATCGGAAATATGGGTAACGCATTCAGTAAACGCTTACCGTAGTTTTTGGTCAATAAACGCTTGTCATAAATAACCACTTCCCCCCAGCAGCCATGGCTACGGATGAGTCGCCCGACCTGCTGGATTAAATTAAACGATGCCGCCGGTAAACTTTGCACTTCAAAAGGATAACGGTTCAGACTTTTCAGCCACTCACCCTCGGTGATCACTACCGGGCTATCGATTGGCGGAAAGGCGATTTTATGAATATGCACCTGAGTCAGCAGGTCGCCTTTCAAATCCAGACCTTCGGCAAAAGATTGCAGCCCCACCAGCACGCTACGCTCACCGTTTTGTACCCGTTTGCGGTGTAGTTCCACCAGACGATAGCGCGGCTGATCGCCCTGTACCAGCAACAGCAGACGTAGATCGGTGACGTGCTCAAGAAAACGCTGCATCGCCCGACCGCTGGCAAACAGCACCAGCATGCCCTGATGCTTTTTGCTTTCCAGTTGTTCGCGGAAATAGGCGGCCATTTCCGCGATATGCTGCTCTTCGTTCTCCATCAACGGTTCGTAGCGCATCTGCGGAATAACAATTTTGCCTTGCTCAACATGATTAAACGGAGAATCCAGTGCGACGAAGCGGTCACCGGCCTTTTCTTTCAGGCCGCTCATCTCCTGCAGACGCGAGAAGCTGTTGAGCGAGCGCAGCGTGGCGGAGGTAACGATAATATGTGGTACGCTGCGCCACAGCAGTCTTTCCAGTTGATCGCTCACGCGGATCCCCACGCAGTGGAACCAGACATGGATCTGCCCGTCACGCACTTCACGCGTCGCCCATTTACTCACCGGAGCGCCTGACGACTGCGCCAGCGAGGCCAGCCGCCACAGCTTGCTTTGCGCTTCGAACATACCCAGCGCCCGGTTCATCTGCAAAATAACCCGATGCAGACGCACAATATCGTGGGTGCCGGTTTTTTCGCTGAGATCGTTGAGGAACAGTTCCGCCAGACCGCGCAGCATTTCCGTGAGCTTCGCCAGGCGCTGACAAATCTCCATCACTTCCGCTGGCAATTCCCCCATCGCAAAACGGTGTTCTGCTTCCTGGGTGGCGGGCATATACAGATTAAGAATATTGTTGAGCGATGAAATCAGTTCATACAGTTCTTCGCAGTGGCCGTTCAGACGCTCGGCATTTGCCAACGGCGGCGTGGTTTTGGGGCGAAACTGCTCCAGGCAGGTTGCCACTAACTTACAAAACAGATCCAACTGTAGTCGATACCAAGGGGCGCTGATTTCCGCACTCATCTCCAGCGCATCGCGTGCAACGTCCGGCAAGTGGTGTCCTTCATCAAGCACCAGCAGCAGGTTTTTCGGCTCCGGCAAAACAGCTTCACTTTCCATAGCGGCCATCACCAGCGCATGGTTGGCAACCACCACTTCGGCTTCCTGAATCTCCCGGCGGGCGACAAAAAAAGGACATTCACGATAATAATGACAATTACGATTCAGACAGCTGGCCTTATCGGTGCTCAGGCGTTGCCAGAGTCCGTCATCAATAGCGATATCCGTGTGATCGCGCAGCCCGTCCCATTTATAGGTGTCGAGGTCGCCTTTCAGCCTGGCGCAGCGCTTTTGTTCTTCCTGGTTATTTGGCGTCAGATCGTCGTCGAGAAAAGCCAGCAGATCCTGCTGATTGGGTTCAGTACTGGCAAGCGCCGCTAAGTTACGCGGGCAGACATAGCGCCCACGACCGAACGCGGCGGTAAAACGCAGGTCAGGAATAATTTTGCGCAGTAACGGCAGGTCTTTGCTGTAGATCTGATCCTGCAAAGCGACGTTGGCGGTACTAACCACCAGCGTTTTTTGTTCTTCACGGGCAATGGCGATTCCCGGAATTAAATAGGAGAGGGTTTTCCCCACCCCAGTCGGCGCTTCAATCGCCAGATGCCGCCCTTCTTCCCCGGAGAGCGTTTTCGCGACGTCAGCAATCATCTGCCGCTGCGGTGCCCGGGGGATAAAGTCGGGGATCTGTTCCTGAAGCGCCTTGTACCAGGCGGCGATTTGCGCTTTCAGCGCAGCCGTAAGTGCCATGAGAAAACCTGAAATACTGTATAAACAGCCACTATTGTGGCACATTTCAGGCGCTGGATGTACCTTTTTCCCTCATTCTGGAAAGCGCTTCGCAGCGTTGACTTAAATTGCCGGGAACCCTATACGGCCTACAGTCAGGTACATTGCAGGCCGAATAAACGTGTCGGTTAATAGTATCCCAGCAGCTTCCACCACAGCATACCCACGGCAAAAATGATAATGACATTTGCCGTCACCACACAGAGGTTGATTTTGTAAAAGCGCGGGCGTTCAAAATAACCCTGGGCAAAATAGATAGGGCCAGGTCCACCACCGTATTCCGTATTGCCCCACATCAGATTACTGAAGATACCAAAGCAAATCGCGACCATCATCGGCGGTGCGCCCGCAGCGATCGCCGTTGCCGCAAAAGGGGCATACAGCGCAGCCACGTGGCCGGTGGCGGTCGCAAAGAGGTAATGGACGTAAATATAGAGGATCCCCAGCAAAATAAAGGACTCTATCGCGCCAAATCCCTGAATACCGCTGCCCAGTTTTATCGTCATCCATTTAATAAAGCCCAGATCGGCAAGCCCGGTTGCCAGGCTAATAATGACGCTAAACCAGATCACCGTGTCCCACGCTGCATGGTCATTGAGCAGGCTTTTCCAACTGACTGCGCCAGAGGCGAAAAGATAAGCAGCCAATCCCAGTCCAACCGAGGTTGCCGATAATCCCGTGATTAAGCTGGTGCCCCAGCCGACCAATGCCAACACGAAGCCAAACGCGACCTTTTTCTCATTACCGCTCATCGCACCGAGTTCACCGAGCGCCTGCTTGCCCATCGCTTTTGCCTCTGGCGTACGTTTAAGCTCAGGATCCAGCAACTTATAGACCAGAAGCGGCATCAAACAGAAACAGGCCATCGCAGGAACAACAGCGGAAACAAACCACCCGCCCCAGGTTATCTCAACGCCTAATGAGGATTTAGCCAGACTCGCCACCAGCGGATTTGCCGCCATCCCGGTGAGGAATATCGCCCCGGTAATGGGCGTAAACTGAAAGCACACCATGGTTAAAAAATCACCAATACGCTTGCCGGTTACTCCCGGAGCCGAGCCTAATACGTCATTGATTGAACGAGTGATAGGGAAAATAATCCCTCCAGAACGGGCTGTAACTGACGGCATTGCCGGAGCCATAATCAGATCGGATACCCCCAGCGAGTAGGCGATACCCAGGCTACTGCCGCCAAATAGCGATAACATTTTATACGCAATACGTTTCCCAAGCCCAGAGGTGAAAAACCCCAGAGAAAGAACATAGGCGCAGAAGATGAGCCATACTGTACCGGACGCAAACCCTGACAGCGCTTTCGCCTCTGGCAATGTCTTGGTAAAAATCACCACACAAAGCGCAATCAACATTACCGCCCCCGAAGGGAGCGGTTGGGTAAGAATAGCAGCAATGGTCGCGGCAAAAATAGCAAACATATGCCAGGCCTGAGGCGTCAGACCATCAGGTACGGGATAAAACCAAATCATCCCCCCAATCGCCAGCGGTATCAGGAACGCCAGAATGGATTTTCCCGCGACAGAATTCGTTGACATAAAAATATCCTTATTCCGTTAGCCCGAGAACCTTCATTTCTGCGACATATATTTGGCCAGCACCTGATCGACCATCGCGGGAGCCATTCCCAGGTAATTTGCCGGGTCGGTCAGTTTTTCAATCAATTGCGGATCCAGTCTTTCTGCAACGGATGGCATCGCATTCAGCACATCAGCCAATCGTCCACCTTGTTCGTTGACGATACGACAGGCGTCATACACCACGTCATGTGCATCCTGACGACCAATATACGGAGCCAACCCCATCATGACCGCTTCAGCCACAATCAATCCATTAGTCATGCCGAGGTTACGTTTCATCGCCTCTTCATCGACCACCAGCCCCGCCAGCATAAAATTGGCCTGATGCAATGCCCCCGCGCTGAGCACGAAACTTTCTGGGATAGCAATCCATTCGGCATGCCACGGCCCGGTTGCACGCTCCAGATCTTGCACCATCGCATCAAGCATCAACCCTGCCTGTTGGCGAACGCCTTTGGCACAGGCCAGCATCAGCTCGCTGGAAATAGGGTTGCGTTTCTGCGGCATGGTACTGCTGGCGCCACGCCCTTTAACAAACGGCTCATACAGTTCGCCAAACTCATTTGCTGCCAGCAGCATTACGTCGTAGGCAATCTTGCCCAGCGACCCGGTAATCACCGCTAACAGGTTCACCGCTTCGGCAAAACCATCACGCGCGACGTGCCAGGTGGATGTTGGGACATTTAGCCCAAGCTCTTCCATCATCGCTTTTTGTACCGCCAGCCCTTTATCCCCCAGCGATGCCAGCGTACCGGCCGCTCCCGCAAATTCGCCGACCAATACACGAGGACGCGCCTGGGAAAGACGTTCCGCGTGGCGTTCAAACATATCCAGCCAGATGGCCGCTTTGTAGCCGAATGTCACGGGCAAAGCCTGTTGTAAATGGGTTCTCCCGGCCATCGGCGTATCACGGTAGCGGCGTGAAAGATCGGCCAGCGTGGCGCGGAGTTTGTCCATATCGGACTCAATGAGCGCAAAAGCATCACGAATTTGCAGAACCACTGCGGTGTCCATAATGTCCTGAGTGGTGGCCCCCCAGTGCACATAACCGCCGGACTCGCCTGCCTGTTTAGAAATCTGGTGCACCAGCGGTAGGATCGGATAACCCACAATTTCGGTTTCATGGCGCAATAAATCAAAATCGAGCGTGTCAGCATTACATTTTTCTGCAATTTCCTGCGCCGCAGCCTCGGGTATCACACCACAGCGTGCCTGGGCTTTGGCTAATGCCACTTCCACTTCCACGTATTTGCGCACCAGCTCGCGATCGTCAAACACAGCGCGCATCGCCGGTGTGCCGAAAGAGTCCCTGAACAGAACAGAATCAAGTACATTCGAAGCCATAAATCCCCCTGGAAAATCTGATAATGATAAGATGCGTGTTTACGGCAGTTTGTTGGATATTCAAATGCCGCCACAATGTCCAGACATAAACAAATGTCCGTACATTTAAATGTACGGACATTTATAGTATTTATAAGAAATGTAGGGAATAGTCCGTACAAATTTTCGTGATAAAGATCACTAATATTTTGATGAAACTGCGATGAAAGAATCTCTGTACAAGCGAATAGCACGTGAACTGGCGCAGCAAATTGCGGTGGGAACCTTTGCCCCCGGTTCGCTGTTTCCTACGGAAATGGAACTGTGTGAAACATGGCAGGTCAGCCGCCACACCATGCGTGAGGCGTTAAGGGAATTAACAGAGCAAGGTCTGATATCACGGCGTAAAGGCGCGGGAACTCGCGTTTGCGAACCTAAGGCTAACGGCGTCAATCACCCGCTATCGCATCTTGAGGATCTGTTGCTGCTGGCCAAAAACAATCTGCGCGTCATCAAGAAAATCGATGAGATTGTGGCGGACATAGAGTTGTCCCAGATGATTGGCTGCCCGCCAGGTTCCCGTTGGCTGCACATTGCCAGCACTCGCGAAGATGCGCAAAACCCCGACGCGCCAATCTGCTGGACGGACAGCTATGCCAGCACGGATTACGCCAAACTGCGTACGTACATCCGTGACGACCCACACTCGTTAATCAGCGATTTGATCGAAACCCATTACGGTATTAAAAGCCATGAGGTGCATCAGACCATTACGGCTGTCGGCGTGCCCAAAAAGGTGGCAAAGATTCTCAATGTAGCACCTGATTCACCAGCAATGAGAATCGTGCGTCGTTATCTGGACAGGGACGGGAAAGTATTTGAGACGACGATTTCGATTCACCCGGCAGGACGATATACCTGCTCAATCGTGCTGAAATCGCAAAGTTCGGGGGAGTGATTGACCTATCCGGCCTACACAGTGTGTAGACCGGATAGCATGTTTATACTGCCATACAGCAAGGTGAATTACTGCGCTGCAGACGGTTTGCGCGGACGGCGCGGTGGACGAGGTTTATCACCTGCCGGTTTGCCTTCGCCATTACGCGGCTTCGCTTTTGGCGCTCCGCCATCCGAACGACGCGGCTGCTGTCCACGCCCTGCTCCGCCCTGCCCTCGACCACCGCCGCCGCCACGCTGCTGACGACCGTTCTGGATCGGCTCAGCTTTAATGGACGGGTCTGGCTCGTAGCCTGGCGTCGCAATACGCGGGATCTCTTTTTTCAGCAACTTCTCGATGTCACGCAACAGCTTGTGTTCATCGACGCACACCAGAGACAACGCTTCGCCAGTAGCGGCCGCACGACCGGTACGACCAATACGGTGCACGTAATCCTCCGGGACGTTTGGCAACTCGTAGTTCACCACGTGCGGCAGCTCTTCAATATCCAGCCCGCGCGCGGCAATATCGGTCGCCACCAGCACGCGAATATCACCGGATTTAAAATCGGCCAGCGCACGCGTACGCGCCCCCTGAGATTTGTTACCGTGGATCGCAGCGCTGCGGATGCCGTCTTTATTCAGTTGTTCCGCCAGATGGTTCGCACCGTGTTTGGTACGGGTAAACACCAGCACCTGCTGCCAGTTGCCCTGACCAATCATCTGCGACAACAGTTCACGTTTGCGTTTTTTATCCACGAAATGCACATGCTGAGTCACCTGCTCGGACGCGGTATTACGACGCGCCACTTCGATTTCCAGCGGGTTATGCAGCAGCTTTTCGGCCAGCGATTTAATATCGTCAGAGAACGTTGCCGAGAACAACAGGTTCTGGCGTTTTGCCGGCAGTTTGGCCAGAACGCGACGAATGTCATGAATAAAGCCCATATCCAGCATGCGGTCAGCTTCATCCAGCACCAGGATCTCAACCTGATCCAGTTTCACCGCATTCTGGTGTTCCAGATCGAGTAAACGACCAGGGGTGGCAATCAGCACATCTACACCGCCACGCAGCTTCATCATCTGCGGGTTAATGCTGACACCGCCGAAAACCACCAGCGAGCGAATATTGAGATACTTACTGTAATCACGAACGTTTTCGCCAATCTGGGCCGCCAGCTCACGAGTGGGCGTGAGGATCAGCGCACGAACCGGACGGCGGCTTTTACCATGCGGCTGATGGGTCACAAGGTGCTGCAACAACGGCAGGGTAAAGCCTGCTGTTTTCCCCGTACCGGTCTGGGCGCTGGCCATCAGATCGCGGCCTTCCAGCACGGCAGGGATCGCCTGCTGCTGAATAGGGGTAGGTTCACGGTAACCCTGCTCGGCAACGGCACGTAAAATATCAGGGTTCAAACCAAGGGAATCAAAAGACATAACAACTCCGAACCGCCCTGACCGTTACCGGTGTCGTTTTCAGGGAGATACACACAATAGAGATGACAAAAACCACAATGTCATGAAGGGGCGGAGTGTAGCAGTTTTTGTGATGTACCGCATAAATTATCCCTTCAACGGAAAATAACCTCGCAGACTGGACAAGGTTGCACATCAGTCATAATCTTAATCAATCGATTGATTAAGATCAGAGTCGTGCCATGAATACACCCACCATGACAACCAAAGGTGAACAGGCGAAAAATCAGCTCATCGCCGCCGCGCTGGCGCAGTTCGGCGAGTATGGTCTGCACGCCACAACGCGCGATATCGCCGCGCAGGCCGGGCAAAACATTGCGGCCATCACCTACTATTTTGGCTCAAAAGAGGATTTATACCTCGCCTGCGCCCAGTGGATTGCTGATTTTATTGGCTCACAGTTTCGCCCGCATGCAGAAGAAGCCGAACGTCTGTTTGCTCAGCCGGAGCCGGATCGTGGCGCGATGCGCGAACTTATCCTGCGCGCCTGTAAAAATATGATCATGCTGTTAACCCAGGACGACACCGTTAACCTGAGCAAATTTATCTCGCGCGAACAGCTTTCACCCACCGCGGCTTATCAACTGGTGCACGACCAGGTTATCAATCCGCTGCATACCCACCTGACGCGCCTGATTGCTGCCTATACTGGTCGCGATGCCAACGATACCCAAATGATTCTGCACACCCACGCCATACTCGGCGAAGTGCTGGCCTTTCGTCTGGGGAAAGAAACTATTCTGTTGCGGACGGGCTGGTCACAATTTGATGAGAATAAAACCGCGCTGATTGAGCAAACCGTTACCTGTCACATCGATCTTATTCTGCAAGGTTTAACGCAAAGGAGTCTGGAGTCATGAAAAAACCTGTCGTTCTCGGGCTGGTTATCGCGGCCCTCGTTGCCGTGATTGCCGGTGGAACGTGGTGGTATCAAAGTCGTCAAGATAACGCTCTGACGCTCTACGGCAACGTCGATATCCGAAGCGTCAATCTGAGTTTTCGCGTCGGCGGCAGGCTGGCCTCGCTGGCGGTTGACGAAGGCGACGCCATTACCGCCGGTCAGGTGCTGGGCGAACTGGACCACGCGCCGTATGAAAACGCATTAATGCAGGCAAAAGCCAATGTTGCCGCTGCGCAGGCGCAATACGATCTAATGCTGGCCGGTTATCGTGAAGAAGAGATTGCGCAAACCGCAGCGGCGGTCAAACAGGCGCAGGCCGCCTATGATTATGCGCAGAACTTTTACAATCGCCAGGTAGGACTGTGGAAAAGCCGCACCATCTCCGCTAACGATCTGGAAAACGCCCGTTCATCACGTGACCAGGCGCTGGCCTCACTGAAATCAGCCCAGGATAAACTCGCCCAGTATCGCAGCGGTAATCGTGTGCAGGATATTGAGCAGGCGAAAGCCACGCTCGAACAAGCACAAGCTGAGCTGGCGCAGGCTGAGCTGAATTTGCATGACACCACGCTGACCTCTCCGTCTGACGGCACGATCCTCACCCGGGCGGTTGAACCGGGTAGCATGCTGAACGAAGGAGGCACGGTACTGACGCTATCACTCACGCGTCCGGTCTGGGTTCGCGCCTACGTTGACGAACGAAATCTGAGCCAGGCGCAGCCAGGACGCGAAATTCTGCTCTACACCGATGGCCGCCCGGATAAGCCTTATCACGGTAAAATTGGCTTCGTATCGCCCACAGCCGAGTTTACCCCGAAAACGGTCGAGACCCCTGACCTGCGTACCGACCTGGTTTATCGTCTGCGCATTGTGGTGACCGACGCAGACGATGCGCTGCGCCAGGGGATGCCGGTAACAATAAAGTTTGGCGATGAGGCGCGGCATGACTGACGCCGTCATTACGCTGAATGGGCTGACGAAAAACTTTGCCGGAATAGAAAAACCGGCCGTCGCCCCGCTCGACTGTACCGTTCATGCCGGCTACGTGACCGGGCTTGTCGGGCCGGACGGCGCGGGCAAAACCACGCTGATGCGCATGCTGGCGGGTTTGTTAAAACCCGACGCCGGAAGTGCTGCGGTAATTGGTTTTGATCCCATCAAAGACGACAGCGCCCTGCATGCAGTGCTCGGTTATATGCCACAGAAATTTGGCCTGTACGAAGATTTAACGGTTATGGAGAACCTCAATCTCTATGCCGATTTGCGCAGCGTCACCGGCGACGTGCGAGAAAAAACCTTTGCCCGGTTACTGGAATTTACCTCACTGGGTCCGTTTACCGGACGACTGGCAGGCAAGCTTTCCGGAGGCATGAAACAGAAGCTCGGGCTTGCCTGTACGCTGGTCGGCGAACCCAAAGTGTTGCTGCTGGATGAGCCCGGCGTGGGCGTCGACCCGATATCCCGCCGCGAGTTGTGGCAAATGGTCCATGAACTGGCGGGCGACGGGATGCTGATCCTCTGGAGTACCTCCTATCTGGATGAAGCTGAGCAGTGTTGTGATGTGTTGCTGATGAACGAAGGCGAATTGCTGTATCAGGGCGATCCGACCCAGCTTACGCAGACGATGGCCGGACGCAGTTTTTTAATGAGCAGCCCGCAGGAAAATAACCGCCGACTGCTGCAACGCGTGTTAAAACTGCCGCAGGTCAGCGACGGGATGATTCAGGGGAAATCCGTCCGTTTGATCCTGAAAAAAGAGGCCACGGCCCAGCAGATTCAAGACGCGAACGGTATGCCGGAGATAATCATCAACGAAACCACTCCCCGTTTCGAGGATGCTTTTATCGATTTACTCGGCGGGGCCGGAACATCAGAGTCACCGCTGGGCGCCATCCTGCATACCGTGGAAGGCACGCCTGGCGAAACGGTGATCGAAGCCAAAGCGTTGACCAAAAAGTTTGGCGATTTTGCCGCTACCGACCATGTAGACTTTGCCGTGCAGCGCGGCGAGATTTTTGGCCTGTTAGGCCCCAATGGCGCCGGGAAATCCACCACCTTTAAAATGATGTGCGGTCTGCTGGTTCCTACCTCCGGCAAAGCGCTGGTGCTGGATATGGATCTCAAGGTTAGCTCCGGCAAAGCGCGTCAGCATCTGGGCTATATGGCGCAGAAATTCTCCCTGTACGGCAACCTGACGGTTGAACAGAATCTGCGTTTTTTCTCCGGCGTCTACGGCCTGCGCGGTCGAGCGCAGAAAGAGAAGATCGATCGCATGAGTGAGGCATTTGGCCTGAAAAGCATCGCCTCCCACGCTACCGACGAGCTACCGCTGGGCTTTAAACAACGTCTGGCGCTGGCCTGCTCGCTGATGCATGAGCCAGATATCCTGTTTCTCGATGAACCCACTTCCGGGGTTGATCCCCTTACCCGTCGAGAATTCTGGTTGCATATCAACAGTATGGTGGAAAAAGGCGTCACGGTGATGGTGACTACCCACTTTATGGATGAGGCGGAATATTGCGATCGCATCGGGCTGGTGTATCGCGGCAAACTGATCGCCAGCGGCACGCCGGACGACCTGAAAGCAAAGGCTGCCGATAGCGACACACCGGACCCAACCATGGAGCAGGCGTTTATTACGCTCATCAATGACTGGGATAAGGAGCATACGCATGAGTAACTCCGCGCTCTCATGGCGACGCGTACGCGCGCTGTGCGTAAAAGAGACGCGCCAGATCGTCCGCGATCCCAGCAGTTGGCTGATTGCGGTGGTGATCCCGTTGTTGCTGCTGTTTATCTTCGGCTACGGGATCAACCTCGACTCCAGCAAGCTGCGAGTGGGAGTTTTGCTCGAACAGCAGAGCGAAGAGGCGCTGGATTTCACCCACACCATGACCGGTTCGCCGTACATTGACGCCACCATCAGCGATAACCGTCAGGAATTGATTGAGAAAATGCAGGCCGGGCGCATTCGCGGGCTGGTGGTGATCCCGGTAGATTTTGCCCAACAAATGGCGCGACCCGGCGACACAGCCCCTATTCAGGTGATTACTGACGGCAGCGAACCGAATACCGCCAACTTTGTGCAGGGTTATGTCGAAGGTATCTGGCAGATTTGGCAGCAACAGCGGGCAGAGGATCGCGGGGAATCGTTCAAGCCGTTAATCGATGTGCAGACCCGCTACTGGTTTAACCCGGCGGCTATCAGCCAGCACTTTATTATTCCCGGGGCGGTAACCATCATCATGACGGTGATTGGCGCGATCCTCACCTCGTTAGTGGTGGCGCGTGAATGGGAGCGCGGCACCATGGAAGCTCTGTTGTCTACCGAAGTTACCCGCGTTGAGCTGCTGCTGTGCAAACTGATCCCCTATTACTTTTTAGGCATGCTGGCGATGCTGCTGTGTATGCTGGTGTCGGTGTTTATTCTTGGCGTGCCCTATCGCGGCTCGTTGTTAATCCTGTTTTTTATTACCAGCCTGTTCCTGCTCAGTACGCTCGGCATGGGCCTGCTTATCTCCACTATCACCCGTAATCAGTTTAACGCCGCGCAGGTTGCGCTGAACGCCGCTTTCCTGCCCTCGATTATGTTGTCGGGGTTTATCTTCCAGATAGACAGCATGCCGGCGATTATCCGCGCGGTGACTTACATTATTCCGGCGCGCTATTTCGTCAGCACCCTGCAAAGCCTTTTTTTGGCGGGCAACATTCCGGTGGTGCTGGTTATCAACGTGCTGTTTTTAATCGCTTCGGCGGTAATGTTTATTGGCCTGACGTGGCTGAAAACCAAACGTCGGCTGGATTAAGGGGACGGGCATGTTTCATCGTTTATGGACATTGATTCGCAAAGAGCTGCAATCGCTATTACGCGAACCACAGACGCGAGCCATTCTGATTCTACCGGTGCTGATTCAGGTCATTCTGTTCCCGTTCGCCGCGACGCTGGAAGTGACCAACGCCACTATCGCTATCTATAACGAAGACAATGGCAAACACTCGGTGGAGCTTACTCAGCGCTTCGCCCGCGCCAGCGCCTTTACGCATGTTCTGTTACTGAAAAGCCCGCAGGAGATCCAGCCGACCATCGACACGCAAAAAGCGCTGCTGCTGGTGCGCTTCCCGGCAAACTTTTCGCGGAATCTGGATACCTTCCAGCAAGCGCCCATGCAAATTATCCTCGATGGGCGTAACTCGAACAGCGCGCAAATTGCCGCCAATTACCTGCAGCAGATCGTGAAGGAGTACCAGCAGGAGCTGATGGACGGCAAGCCAAAACCGAACAACAGCGAACTGGTGGTACGTAACTGGTATAACCCGAATCTGGACTACAAATGGTTCGTGGTTCCGTCGCTGATCGCCATGATCACCACCATCGGCGTGATGATCGTCACCTCGCTGTCGGTGGCCCGCGAGCGCGAACAGGGCACGCTCGATCAACTGCTGGTCTCCCCGCTTACAACCTGGCAAATTTTCATCGGCAAGGCAGTACCCGCGCTGATTGTGGCCACTTTTCAGGCCACCATTGTGCTGGCGATCGGCATCTGGGCTTATCACATTCCGTTTGCCGGTTCACTGGGACTGTTCTATTTCACGATGGTGATTTACGGACTGTCGCTGGTCGGCTTTGGTCTGCTGATTTCATCGCTGTGCGCCACCCAGCAGCAGGCGTTTATCGGCGTATTTGTCTTTATGATGCCGGCGATATTGCTCTCAGGCTACGTCTCGCCGGTCGAAAATATGCCGGTATGGTTACAGAATCTGACGTGGATAAACCCGATCCGCCATTTTACGGACATCACGAAACAGATTTACCTGAAGGATGCGAGTCTGAAGATTGTCTGGGGAAGTTTGTGGCCGCTGTTGGTGATAGCGGCCACAACCGGCTCAGCGGCGTATGCGATGTTTCGCCGCAAGGTGATGTAGCTTTTTGTCTTTCGCCAACAGCGACACCACGGCGGGTCCGGCAAGGATCACCAGCCCCGCCAGGGCCAGCAAGACGTTGTTTTGCAGCACGCGCGACAGCAGCCACAGTACGATCATCGCGGCACCGAAATACCACGTCGTAGTGAGTTCTTCCAGCACATCCGCCACGTCGCGCCAGCGCTGTTCATGGTGACGTTGCAAGGCCAGCATTAATAAAACCGTTACGCCGTAAACGACGCATAATCCCAGGCCGACGTGCACCAGCGTGCCGCTCATCCAGCCCATTACCAGCAATGCCACTACCAGTAAATGCAACACAATCTGCCAGCAACTTAGACCCGTTGCGACACGAACACGTTGTTGCCACCTCATGGCTTTTCTCCTGAAGGATTTTCGACTAATTGTTCAGAGTACCGGACTTTACGGAAAATTCCGCAACACCGCATCTTTTTGTGACGACGACTACACTATTTTAATCAGGAAAGTGACGCCAACGGGAGAATCATGGCCAGACAAACAGAACGGTTTTCATTCAATGTGCTCACCATTAATACTCATAAAGGGTTTACCGCCTTCAATCGGCGTTTTATTTTGCCTGAGCTGCGGGAAGCCGTCAGAACGGTCGGGGCGGATATTGTGTGCCTGCAAGAGGTAATGGGCGCACACGAGGTGCATCCTCTGCATGTGGAAAACTGGCCGGACACCACGCACTACGAATTTCTGGCGGATACCATGTGGAGCGACTTCGCTTATGGACGTAACGCCGTGTATCCGCAGGGGCATCACGGTAACGCCGTGCTGTCGCGCTATCCTATTGAACATTATGAAAATCGCGATGTGTCGGTCGGCGCGAGTGAAAAACGCGGGGTCCTTTACTGCCGCATTGTGCCGCCGATGCTCTCCCACCCGGTTCACGTGATGTGTGTCCATCTCGGTTTGCGTGAAGCCCACCGTCAGGCCCAGCTCGCTATGCTGGCAGATTGGGTGAATGCCTTACCTGAGGGTGAGCCCGTTGTGGTCGCCGGAGATTTCAACGACTGGCGACAAAAAGCCAATCATCCGTTGAAAGCCAATGCCGACCTTGACGAGATTTTTACCCGCGCCCACGGTCGCCCGGCGCGGACGTTTCCGGTGCAGTTTCCCCTGCTACGTCTCGACAGGATCTATGTGAAAAATGCGAATGCCAGCACCCCAACGGCGCTGGCGCTGCGTCACTGGCGACATTTGTCCGATCATGCCCCTCTGAGTGCGGAGATTCATTTATGAAATTTGGCTGGCGTGAAGGCAATCAAATTCAACTACTGGAAAACGGCGATCAGTTCTACCCCGCCGTGTTTGACGCCATTGAACAGGCGCAACAAAAGATTATCCTCGAAACCTTCATCTGGTTTGAGGATGCGGTCGGAAAACAGCTGCATGCCGCGCTGCTGAGTGCAGCACGTCGCGGCGTCAAAGCCGAAGTACTGCTGGATGGCTATGGCTCGCCGGACCTCAGCGACAGCTTCGTTAATGAGCTAACCGCAGCTGGCATTGTTTTCCGCTACTACGATCCGCGCCCGCGTCTGTTCGGCATGCGCACTAATCTCTTTCGCCGTATGCATCGTAAAATTGTGGTCATTGATGACCGCGTTGCTTTCGTCGGCGGCATCAATTATTCCGCTGAACATATGTCTGATTACGGCCCTGAGGCCAAGCAGGATTACGCCGTACGCGTTGAAGGTCCCATCGTGGCCGACATCCTGACATTCGTACTGGAAAACCTGCCGGGCCAGAGCGCCGTACGCCGCTGGTGGCGACGTCATCATCGGGCAATCGAAAATCATCGGCCTGGCGAAGCGCAGGTGCTGTTTGTCTGGCGCGACAACGAAGAACATCGCGATGATATTGAACGCCATTATTTGAAAATGCTTACCCAGGCCAGACGGGAAGTGATCATTGCCAATGCCTACTTCTTTCCCGGTTATCGCTTTCTGCATGCCCTGCGTAAAGCGGCCCGACGCGGCGTTCGGGTAAAACTCATCGTGCAGGGTGAACCGGATATGCCGATTGTGAAAGTGGGTGCCCGCCTGCTGTACAACTATCTGGTAAAAGGCGGCGTCCATGTCTATGAATATCGCCGTAAACCTCTGCATGGCAAAGTCGCGCTAATGGACGATCACTGGGCGACGGTAGGCTCCAGCAATCTTGACCCGCTCAGCCTGTCGCTGAATCTGGAAGCGAATCTCATTATTCATGACCGTGCGTTTAACCAGACTCTGCGCGATAACCTGAACCCTATTATTGCGCAGGACTGCAAGCGGGTTGATGAATCCATGCTGCCCAAACGCACCTGGTGGAACCTGACTAAAAGCGTGCTGGCGTTCCACTTTTTACGCCATTTCCCGGCGCTGGTCGGCTGGCTACCCGCACATACACCACATCTGACCGAGGTAGAACCGCCCGCACAGCCTGCCATGGAAACGCAGGATCGCATTCAAACTGAGGATGTCGGAGGAAAATCCTGATGGCCAAAGCACATCCGCGCTGGCGGTTAGCGAAAAAAATACTCACGTGGCTATTTTTCATTGCCGTCATCGTGTTGCTGGTCATTTATGCCAGCAAGGTCAACTGGGAAGAGGTCTGGACGGTAATCCGGGATTACAATCGGACTGCCCTGCTCAGCGCCGTGGGGCTGGTGATCGTCAGTTATTTACTCTACGGCTGCTATGACCTGCTCGGCCGACATTACTGTGGGCACAAGCTGGCAAAACGCCAGGTCATGCTGGTGTCGTTTATCTGTTACGCCTTCAACCTGACGTTAAGCACCTGGGTGGGCGGTATTGGGATGCGTTACCGGCTCTACTCGCGCCTCGGGTTGCCGGGGAGCACTATTACGCGGATTTTTTCGCTGAGTATTACCACCAACTGGTTGGGCTATATTCTGCTGGGCGGTTTTATTTTTACCTTTGGTGTGGTCGAGCTGCCCGCGCATTGGTATATCGATGAAGGTACGCTGCGCATTTTAGGCATTGCGCTGCTACTGATTATTGTCGTTTATCTTTGGTTTTGCGCCTTCGCTAAACATCGCCACATCACCATCAGGGGCCAAAAGCTGGTGCTGCCCTCCTGGAAATTCGCCATCGCGCAAATGGCGATATCCAGTACCAACTGGATGGTGATGGGAGCCATTATCTGGCTGTTGCTGGGTCAGGATATCAACTATTTCTTCGTGCTGGGCGTGCTGCTGGTGAGCAGTATTGCCGGGGTTATCGTACATATTCCGGCGGGGATCGGTGTGCTGGAGGCGGTCTTTATGGCGTTGCTGGCGGGAGAAGATACTTCTCAAGGCAAGATTATCGCCGCCCTGCTTGCGTATCGCGTCCTCTATTATTTTATTCCGCTGCTACTGGCGCTTATTTGCTACCTGTTGCTGGAAAGTCGGGCGAAGAAGCTGCGGGCGAAAAACGAGAAGGCAATGGCGAAATGATTTGCCGGATGCGGCTTAACGCCTTATCCGGCCTACTTTCGATACACAACTGTAGGCCGGATAAACGCTGCGCCATCCGGCAACAGACAATTAACGACGATTGCCGAAGATACGCAGCAGCATCAGGAACAGGTTGATAAAGTCCAGATACAGCGTGAGTGCGCCAAGAATCGCGTATTTGCGCAGATTTGAACTGTCGCGCAGGTCGATCTGCTCACCGATGTTTTTCAGCTTCTGCGTGTCATAGGCGGTCAGACCGACAAACACAATCACCCCAATGTAGGTTACCGCCCACATCAACGCTTCGCTCTTCAGCCAAAAGTTAACCAGTGAAGCCAGCACAATACCGATTAGCGCCATAAACAGCATATTGCCGAAACCGCTGAGATCGCGCTTAGTGGTATAACCGTACAGGCTCATGATGCCAAACATCCCGCCGGTGACCACAAAGGTACTGGCGATAGACGAGTAGGTATAGACGATGAAGATGCTCGACAGCGTTAACCCGGTTAACGCCGAATAGAGCATAAACAGCGTGGTTGCCATACCGGCGCTGAGCTTTTGCACCATGCCGGACAAAACGAACACCAGCGCAAGCTGGGCGATAATCAGGCCAAAGAAGGTGATTTTACTGGAGAAGACAAACATCATTACCGCGGGCGTATTTGCCGCATACCAGGCGATAAACGCCGTCAGCAACAACCCGCAGGTCATCCAGCCATAAACCTGCGCCATATACGTTTGCAGACCGGAACGCGCCTGCACAATAGAATCGGATCGTGGGAATCGGTCCATGACAATCTCCTGAATCAGTATGAGCCTACAACAATTGTACTCTACCAGCGTTTTGCTGCTAGCTTATCGCTGTCACGAGCATCCACCCAACGTTCACCTTCCGGCGTGGCCTCGCGCTTCCAGAACGGTGCGCGGGTTTTCAGATAATCCATAATGAACTGCCCGGCATCAAACGCGCTACTACGATGCGCGCTGGTCACGCCAACAAAAACGATTTCATCGCCGGGCCACAGCGCGCCAATGCGATGGATCACCGTCACCCGTCCCAGCGGCCAGCGCGTACGCGCCTCGTCGACAATCTCCGCCAGCGCTTTTTCGGTCATGCCTGGATAGTGTTCCAGCGTTAATGCCTGCACACTGTCGCCGAGGTTGTGGTTACGCACTTTACCGGTGAAGGTCACTACGGCGCCGTCTTCATCACGCTCGGCAAGCCAGGGATACTCTTCCCCAACGCTGAACGGCGCATGCCCAACAACAATTCGCGTCTCAGCCATCTTAACCTCCGGTTACCGGTGGGAAGAAAGCCACTTCATCACCTGCATTAAGGGGATGGTCAAAACTGACCAGCGTCTGGTTCACCGCCGCCAGCAGCTTGCCGTCCTCCAGCGCCAGCGCCCAACGATCGCCTTGCGCCGCCAGATGCTGGCGCAGCGCTTCGACCGTTGGAAATTCAGCGGTGACCTCTAACGCATCCGTGTTGACCAGCTCACGGACCTGGGCAAAGAAAAGAACCTTAATCATGCGCATCCACCTTAAAATCGCCCGACTTACCACCACTTTTTGCCAGCAGGCGCACCGGACCAATCACCATGTCCTTTTGTACCGCTTTGCACATGTCGTAGATGGTCAACGCCGCCACGGAGGCCGCCGTTAACGCTTCCATTTCCACACCGGTTTTCCCGCTCAGGCGACACAGCGTCTCAATGCGTACACGATCGTGTTCCGGTTCGGCATGCAGGTTAACTTCGACCTTGCTCAGCATCAGCGGGTGACACAGCGGGATAAGATCCCAGGTCCGTTTGGCCGCCTGAATACCGGCAATGCGCGCCGTGGCGAAAACGTCGCCTTTATGGTGGCTACCATCGATAATCATCGCCAGCGTTTCGCTACGCATCGTCACGAATGCTTCAGCACGCGCCTCGCGTACCGTTTCTGCTTTACCAGAGACATCCACCATGTGGGCTTCGCCAGCGGCGTTAATATGAGTCAGTTGCGACATACTTATTTCTTCAAATGTGGGTGGAAATTACACGGACGCGTACGGGCATCAAGCTGCGGCGCAATGATATTTTCCCAGGCGGTACGACACGCTTTGGTCGAACCCGGCATGGCGAAAATCAGCGTTTTATTCGCGACCCCGGCAATTGCCCGGGATTGCAGCGTCGCGGTGCCGATCTCTTCAAACGAGAGCATACGGAATACTTCGCCAAAACCCTCAACTTCTCTGTCGAACAGCGGTTGCAGCGCTTCCGGCGCCTGGTCGCCTTCGGTCAGTCCGGTGCCGCCGGTAATGAGCACGACCTGCACATCGTCACTGGCAATCCAGGCGGAAACCTGGGCGCGGATGGCATAGCGGTTCTCTTTGACAATCGCCTTGTCAACAATCTGATGGCCCGCTTCCAGCGCCGAGTCACGCAGGTAGTGACCAGAGGTGTCATCCTCTTCGCCGCGACGGTTGGAAACAGTAAGAATAGCAATGCGTGTCGGGATAAATTCAGCGCTTACCTGACTCATGAAAACTCCTTTTAGCGATCAGCCGCCAATGTAAGATAAGTTTTGCGTAATACCGGTATTGTTCTGATGCAGGAAATGGGTCTGCTTTTTCTCCAGCAGCGCGGTTGAAATGCGTTCTTCCAGCGCGGATTGCTGAGCGTCATCTTCCAGCAAGTCACGCAGGCTTACGCCGCCTTCACCAAATAAACACAGATGAAGCTTGCCGACAGAGGAAACGCGCAGACGATTACAGGTGGCGCAAAAGTCTTTCTCATAAGGCATGATCAGACCAATTTCGCCAGCATAATCTGGATGACAGAAAACTTGAGCCGGACCGTCGCTGCGCAGGCGTTGCTGGTGGATCCAGCCGCGACGCAGAAGCTCATCGCGCAGTACTTGCCCTGAGATATGATGCTTACGGAAGAGAGAACTGCCCTCGCCCGTTTCCATCAGTTCAATAAAACGCAGTTGAATAGGACGGGGTTGGATCCACGCCAGGAAGGTGTCCAGTTGATGATGGTTTACATCGCGCATCAGCACAGTGTTGACCTTCACTTTTTCGAAACCGGCATCAAAGGCGGCGTCAATGCCCGCCATCACCTGCTGAAATTTGTCCTGCCCGGTAATGGCGTGAAACTGACGGGCATCGAGACTGTCGACGCTGACGTTGAGTGCCGTCAACCCGGCATCGCGCCAGGCCGCAGCATCGCGCGCCAGACGATAACCATTGGTCGTTACCGCAATCTGACGGATAGCGTCGTTTTCACGCACAGCGGCAATAATGTCAGTAAAATCGCGACGTAATGAGGGTTCGCCCCCTGTCAGGCGCACTTTTTCCGTCCCCAGGCTGGCGAACGCTCGGGTGACGCGGCGAATTTCATCAACGGTCAAAAAGCCGTTATTGGTGACTCCACCGGGCTTATAGCCATCCGGCAGGCAGTAGGTGCAACGAAAGTTACACACATCGGTAATCGACAAACGTAAGTAGTAAAACTTACGCGCGAAAGCATCGGTAAGTTGAGAGCCCATGTACACCTTTCCAAATACGGGAGACGCAGTCATTTCTTCCTGCGCCCTGGTGACAATCTCGTTCGAGCATTGCCACGGCCAAAGCACCGTATCATTTGACCCAGGTGCAGAGGCTAGAGTGTTTATACTCATCATACTTTGAGTACGTAGTGGTTATGCCGATACTAGCGTGTAAATGGCGATAATGCCAAGCACACTTACGCTGTATAAATATGTATATAGCGTCATGATCGTGCAATTTCGCTACAGAATAAGCAAAAACCACAGTTTTGCATTGATATACATCATCTTGCTGTCAGGTGCATGTCATCAGAAAGGGGTAGATCGCCGAAAATTAATTTCGGCAAATGCCAACTGGATAATTGCTGAAAACACGCTATTTACGGTACTGTAGCGCCGATCAATTGATATCAGGAAACTCTATGCGCACTCGCACGCTGGCAGATTTAGATCGCGTTGTCGCTCTCGGCGGAGGGCATGGATTAGGACGCGTTCTCTCCTCACTTTCCCCTTTAGGTTCACGACTGACGGGTATCGTAACCACCACCGATAATGGCGGCTCCACGGGGCGTATTCGTCGTTCTGAAGGCGGCATCGCCTGGGGTGACATGCGTAACTGCCTGAACCAGTTAATTACCCAACCCAGCGTTGCATCCGCTATGTTTGAATACCGTTTTGGCGGTAATGGCGAGCTTTCCGGACATAACCTCGGAAATTTAATGTTAAAGGCGCTCGATCACCTCAGCGTGCGGCCTCTGGAGGCCATTAATTTAATTCGCAACCTGCTGAAGGTGGATGCGCATTTAATTCCGATGTCAGAGCTGCCGGTGGACCTGATGGCTATTGATGATCAGGGGCATGAAGTCTATGGCGAAGTGAATATCGATCAGCTCACTATCCCTCCTCAGGAACTGATGCTGTCGCCAAAAGTCCCCACCACGCGAGAAGCGGTTGAGGCAATCGCCGAAGCGGATTTGATTCTGATAGGACCAGGCAGTTTTTATACCAGCCTGATGCCGATCCTGCTGCTCGACGAACTGGCGCAGGCATTACGGCGTACCCCCGCCAGGATGGTCTACATTGGCAACCTGGGTCGCGAATTAAGCCTGCCAGCAGCCAGCCTGACGCTTAACGATAAGCTGGCAATCATCGAACAGTACGTTGGCAAGAAAGTGATAGACGCGGTGGTTGTCGGCCCGAAAGTAGATGTTTCCGCCGTTACCGACCGCATTGTGATTCAGGAAGTGCTGGAAGCCAGCGATATTCCGTACCGTCATGACCGTCAGCTGCTGCACCGCGCTCTGGAGAAAGCGGTACAGGCATTAGGCTGAACGGACCTGCCTGATGCGCTGCGCTTATCAGGCCGACAAACGCAAGCACCCCGTAGGCCGGATAAGAGGATACCCCGCATCCGGCACAAGTTTACGATGCCGCAATAAATAACTCGCGCAGTTGATGCAGTTGATCGCGGATCGTCGCTGCCTCTTCAAATTCGAGATTCTGCGCATGCTGCATCATTTGCCCTTCCAGCTCGTGAATCTTCTGCTGCAAAGCTTTTGGCGTCATATCCAGTTCGACAACGTCAGACTTCGTACCCGCACGTGACTTCCCTTTGCCCTTCGCCTTGGTCTTCGCAATATTCTGACCCAGCGCCAGAATATCGACCACTTTCTTGTTCAGCCCCTGCGGCGTAATACCGTGCTCTTCGTTGTAACGCTGCTGCTTCTCGCGGCGACGTTCAGTTTCACCAATCGCCCTGGCCATCGAGGCGGTAATTTTATCGCCGTAGAGAATCGCCTTGCCGTTGATGTTACGCGCCGCGCGACCAATGGTCTGGATAAGTGAGCGTTCAGAGCGCAGGAACCCTTCTTTGTCTGCGTCCAGAATCGCCACCAGCGAGACCTCAGGCATGTCCAGGCCCTCGCGTAACAGGTTGATACCCACCAGCACGTCAAACTCGCCCAGGCGCAGGTCACGAATGATTTCCATACGTTCCACGGTATCGATGTCGGAGTGCAGATAGCGCACCCGCTCGCCGTGCTCTTCGAGGTATTCGGTGAGGTCTTCCGCCATGCGTTTGGTGAGCGTGGTGACCAGCACACGTTCGTTAATCGCCGCACGCGTGCGGATCTCCGACAGCAGATCGTCAACCTGCGTCGCCACCGGACGCACTTCTATCACCGGATCCAGCAGGCCGGTCGGTCGTACCACCTGATCAACCACGTCATCACCGGATTTCTCCAGCTCATAGTTCCCCGGCGTTGCCGAGACGTAGATGGCCTGCGGGGCCAGCGCCTCAAACTCTTCAAATTTAAGCGGACGGTTATCCAGCGCCGAGGGCAGACGGAATCCGTATTCGACCAGGGTCTCTTTACGCGCCCGGTCGCCACGGTACATGCCACCAATTTGCGGAATAGTGACGTGGGATTCATCTACCACCAGCAGACCATCGGCCGGCAGGTAATCAAACAGCGTCGGCGGCGGCTCGCCTGGACCGCGTCCGGACAGATAGCGGGAATAGTTTTCAATCCCCGAGCAATAACCCAGCTCGTTCATCATTTCCAGATCGAACTGTGTACGCTGGCTTAAGCGCTGCTCTTCCAGCAACTTGTTATTCGCCAGCAAATTTTTACGGCGGTCTGCCAGCTCGACTTTAATTTCTTCCATCGCCTGCACGATACGTTCGCGCGGCGTGACGTAGTGCGTTTTCGGATAGATGGTGTAGCGGGAAATGGTCGATTCAACCTGCCCGGTAAGCGGGTCAAACAGCGACAAACGCTCGACTTCCTCATCGAACAGTTCCACGCGCAGCGCAATGTCGTCGGATTCAGCCGGGAAAATGTCGATAACTTCACCGCGCACGCGGAAGGTCCCGCGCTGGAATGCCTGATCGTTACGGGTATATTGCAGCTCCGCCAGACGACGCAGGATCGCGCGCTGGTCGATAATCATCCCCACCGTAAGGTGCAGCATCATTTTCAGGTACAGGTCCGGGTCGCCCAAACCATAAATGGCGGAAACCGACGCCACCACAACGACGTCACGACGTTCCAGCAGCGCTTTGGTCGCCGACAGACGCATCTGCTCAATGTGTTCGTTGACCGATGCATCCTTCTCAATGAAGGTATCAGAACTCGGTACGTAAGCTTCCGGCTGATAATAGTCGTAGTAGGAGACAAAATATTCCACCGCGTTTTCCGGAAAGAACTCTTTCATCTCACCGTACAGCTGCGCAGCAAGCGTCTTGTTAGGCGCCAGCACCATGGTAGGACGCTGTAGGTCCGCAATTACATTCGCGATGGTGAATGTTTTCCCCGAGCCCGTCACCCCCAGCAGCGTCTGATGCGCCAGACCGTCCTCCAGACCGTCTTCCAGGCGACGTATCGCCTCAGGCTGATCGCCAGAGGGTTTAAAAGCGGAATTTAGTTTGAACGGTTTACTCATGAGCAGCTACCTGAAGCAATGGGCGGGCAGGTGTGTAATTTTACTCGCAGTAGTATATTTTGCCAGTAAAATATACTGGATGAAAAAACAGTAACGCGCCAGAATATTTCAGTTACACCCGTCAAATGGCCGTGGCTGCAGGCCAAAATTTGCCCCCAGACAAAATAAAACACCAGCAAAAATGTGTTATCCCCAAACCAATGCCTTTTTTAACATTTGTCAAGCCAGCCGATGAAAGTTTTATGGCAACACATGACACTTCTGCGACAGCCATTGATTTTATCTAACCACCTGTAATTTAATGATTATTATCTCAAGCCGTCTTTCGCATCAATTTAGTCGCAGGCCGCGTCTTCTCTCGCTTACATTGTGTTTTCTAACCCTAATACACAAGGTTATCCACAGGAATAGTGGATAACTGCCTCCAGCCCGTGTGGACTGTAGCCTGGCAAAAACGCACTGACTCTCTTTTCCGAGGGGATAAAAAAAAATTATCGCTATTTTTTGATATTTATCAGCTAACGAGGCGGTCAGTGAGAGCCGAGATCTTGCTCGCATTTTCACCATATTCTTGTCCGCGTACTGCAATAGCGACCAGCGTTATTTCCCGCCTCGATTCAACCGGCTGATGCCGTCAAAGACAAAATGCTGAGATCGAGATAACGTCCGGTCGATGCCTGCTCAGGATCTTCTGCCAGCCAGGGAATTTCCCCCAGCCCAGGTGCCGGAATCACGCGCTTCAGCGTCGCCATGTATTCCGCATGACGTTTGCCGGGCGGCGTCACATCATTGGCTACCCATCCGGCAAGCGTCAGTCCGGCCTGCTGCACCGCCTGTGCGGTCAGAATAGCGTGATTGATGCAGCCGAGCTTAACGCCAACCACCAGAATCACCGGCAACTGCTCCGTTTTGACCCAGTCGGAAAAACTCAGCGTTGGCGAAAGCGGCGTAAACCATCCCCCTGCCCCCTCCACCAGTACCCAGTCAGCCTGCGCTTCAAGCGTGCGTAACCCTGCAGACATCACGGAAGCCAGAATGGGACGACCTTCGTCGGCGCTGATGATATGCGGCGAGGTGGGTTCGGCGAAGGTGTAGGGATTGATCGCCGCATAGTCCGCCGCCACAACGCTATTGCGTTGTAATGCCAACGCATCGCTGTTTCGCAGGCCATCAGCTGTCATTTCACTGCCTGACGCCACCGGCTTGTAGCCGACGGTTCGCAACCCCAGCTGTCCCGCAGCCTGAAGCAACGCACAGCTGGCGATAGTTTTACCGACTTCGGTGTCCGTCCCGGTGACAAAATACGTTTTAGTCACGTTGAATTACTCCTAAAAAAAGATGGTAGGTCAGCGGGTATTTCCCCTGCTGACAGGGCCAGGCTAACTGTAGCTGGCGCAGCTGAGCGCGCGTTAGCACACGCTGCTCGCGTCCATCATGCAAATGCGTCGCGCCAATGCCTTTTAGCGAGCGCATGGCGCTCAGCGCATCATCAAACCACAGCGTGACGGCATGAGACTGGTATTCAACATCCCAGTCATACAGGGCGTTTTCCAGTTGTTCCACGGGCAAAAAACGGTTGGCATGCTCCCGATCGTCAACCGCCTGCCAGGCCTGACGAAGTTCCGGCATCGACCCCTGCGCCAGAGTACTAAACGCCACCGTCCCGCCAGGACGCACCACCCGGTAAAGCTCGCTTAACGCGCCGCGCAGGTCGCTACACCACTGTACGGCCAGATTACTCCAGGCCAGGTCAAAGCTCGCAGTTGCCTGCGGGATGGCTTCGATATCCGCCAGCAGATAGTGATGGGCGACATCGTGACGCTGCGCTTCAGCCAGCATTTGCGATGACAGATCCAGCGCGCAAACCTCGCTCCCCTGCTCACGCCAGTAGCGACTCATACGCCCCGGCCCACAGCCCGCATCCAATACCTGCGAGAATGTGCTGCCATCCAGTAGCGCCAGTAACGCATCGGCACTCTGACGCTGTAGCTCTGCGTGTTGCTCATAGTGAGTGGCAGCGCGGCCAAACGCGGCGGCAATCGCCTGTTTATTGACCTGCGCCATGCAACACCTCCAGTAGACGATCAATATCCTGCACCTCATGCGCCTGCGTCAGCGTCAGCCGTAATCTGGCCGTACCGGTGGGCACCGTCGGCGGGCGAATTGCCGTCACCCAGCATCCCTGTTGCCGTAGCGCATCCGCCAACTGCAAGGCTTTATGGTTATCGCCAACAATCAGCGGCTGAATAGCACTGGTAGAATTCGCCAGCGTTAAGCCCGCCGTATTCACCCCGGCGCGAAAACGCTGGATCAGCATCGCTAACTTTTCCCGGCGTTCATCGCCTTCACGGCTGCGGATCACCGCCAGCGCGGCACGCAGGGCCTGAGCCTGTGCCGGAGGCATACTGGTGCTGTAGATCAGATGGCGGGCAAACTGCAACAGATAGTCGGCCACGCTGTCAGAACACAGGATTGCCGCGCCGCTGACGCCAAATCCTTTGCCAAACGTCACCACTAACAGTTCGGGTTTGACCTGCTGTCGCCAGCAGGAGCCGCGCCCTTCTTCACCGGTTACGCCAACGCCGTGCGCATCGTCCACCAGCAGCCACGCACCGTGACGTTCCGCCACCGCGTGGATTTCAGCGAGCGGCGCGCTGTCGCCATCCATGCTGAATACGCCTTCAGTGACCACAAGCTGCTGCCCCGGACAGGGGACAGTCAGCAGACGATCCAGATGTTGCGGATCGTTATGGGTAAAGCGACGTAAAACAGCAGGGCTAAGGCTGGCGGCCTCCAACAGCGAGGCATGGCTAAGCCTGTCGGCGACAATGCGATCGTCTTTTTCCATCAATGCGGCTATCACCGCCTGATTAGCGGCAAAACCGGAGATAAATAACAACGCCCGCGAATAGCCCAGCCACTGCGCCAGCTCTTCTTCCAGCGCCTGGTGAGCCACGGAATAACCGCTGACATGACCCGATCCGCCGCTGCCGACGCCAAAACGTTCAGCTCCCTGCTGCCACGCGCAGATAATCTGCGGATGGTGGCTTAAGCCAAGGTAGTCGTTGCTGGAGAAATTCAGATACTGGCGGCCGTCGGTCTGCAACCAACGACCTGCGCCCTGGGTCACCGCATAGCGCCGACGCCACGCATCAGCGCAACGACGCGCCGTGAGCGCATCGTCAATTTTTTGCTGCCAGGTCATACGGTTGCCGCGTTGTAGTAATCGTCGGTATCCGGGGTACGCAGCGCCTGCTCCAGACGTTGTTGCTGTTCGTTATCCCCTGCCAGCACCGCCGTTTGCTGCGGGTTGAGACCCAGCTTGCGGAACAACAGCAAATCTTTATCTTCATTCGGGTTTGGCGTGGTCAGCAATTTGCAGCCGTAGAAAATCGAGTTAGCCCCGGCCATAAAGCACATCGCCTGGGTTTGCTCGTTCATCTGCTCGCGCCCGGCGGAAAGACGCACGTAAGAGGTTGGCATCATGATGCGCGCCACGGCGATGGTACGGATGAAATCAAACGCGTCGACGTCGTCGTTATCGGCAAGCGGCGTGCCCTTCACCTTCACCAGCATGTTGATCGGCACGCTTTCAGGCGGCGTCGGCAGATTGGCTAATTGCAGCAGCAGACCGGCGCGATCGGTGACCGTTTCGCCTAATCCGACAATACCGCCTGAGCAGACTTTAATCCCGGCTTCACGCACTTTATCCAGCGTATCCAGACGTTCCTGATAAGACCGGGTGGTGATGATATTGCCGTAAAATTCCGGCGAGGTGTCGAGGTTATGGTTGTAGTAATCCAGACCCGCATCGGCCAGGCGCTGGGCCTGAGTTTCGTTGAGCGTACCCAGCGTCATGCAAGCTTCCAGCCCCAACTCTTTCACGCCCTGAACCATCTGTTCCAGGTAAGGCATATCGCGCTCGTGCGGGTTCTTCCACGCCGCCCCCATGCAAAACCGCGTTGAACCAGCCTGCTTCGCCTTACGCGCCGAGTCCAGTACCTGTTCCACTTCCATCAAGCGTTCAGTTTCCAGACCCGTTTTATAGCGGGAACTTTGCGGGCAGTATTTGCAGTCTTCCGGGCAGGCGCCGGTCTTAATCGACAACAGCGTACTGACCTGTACCTGCCGCGGATCGAAGTGCTGACGATGAATCTGTTGCGCTTCAAACAGGAGATCAAGCAGTGGTTTTTCAAATAATTCGGTGACTTGCGACATTGTCCAGCGAGAAGAATGAGCCATATTGGTATACGTTTCGTTGTCAGTTTGGTGTAGACTCGTAAACTTAAATCTTTTTAATTTGGTTTACAAGTCGATTATGACAACGGACGATCTTGCATTTGACCAACGCCATATCTGGCACCCTTACACCTCCATGACCTCCCCGTTGCCGGTTTATCCGGTGGCGCGGGCCGAAGGTTGCGAACTGGTTTTAACCAGCGGTGAGCGGCTGATTGACGGCATGTCGTCCTGGTGGGCGGCGATCCACGGTTACAATCACCCGCAGTTGAACGCCGCAATGAAAACACAGATTGACGCTATGTCGCATGTGATGTTTGGCGGCATTACCCATGCCCCGGCCATCACGCTATGTCGCCAACTGGTGGACATGACGCCCGAAGCGCTGGAGTGCGTTTTTCTCGCGGATTCAGGTTCGGTCGCCGTAGAAGTCGCAATGAAAATGGCGCTGCAATACTGGCAGGCTAAAGGCGAATCCCGTCAGCGTTTCCTGACGTTTCGTAACGGCTATCACGGCGATACCTTCGGCGCGATGTCGGTCTGCGATCCCGACAACTCGATGCACAGTCTGTGGAAAGGGTATCTGCCGGAAAACCTGTTTGCACCTGCGCCGCAAAGCCGTATAGGCGGCGAGTGGGACGAACTGGACATGGTGCCTTTTGCCCGCCTGATGGCCGCGCATCGTCACGAGATTGCGGCGGTGATCCTCGAGCCAATTGTGCAGGGCGCTGGCGGCATGCGCATGTACCATCCTGAGTGGTTAAAGCGTATCCGTAAGATGTGCGACCGGGAAGGCATCCTGCTGATTGCTGATGAGATTGCCACCGGATTTGGCCGCACCGGCAAGCTGTTTGCCTGCGAGCACGCCGATATTACGCCGGATATTTTGTGCCTCGGCAAAGCGTTAACCGGCGGAACGATGACCCTTTCCGCGACCCTGACCACCCGCCTGGTCGCAGAAATCATCAGCAACGGCGAAGCGGGCTGCTTCATGCACGGCCCGACCTTTATGGGCAATCCGCTGGCTTGTGCCGTCGCCTCCGCCAGCCTTTCGCTTCTCAACACCGGCGAGTGGCGCTCGCAGGTCGCGGCCATTGAAGCACAGTTGCGTGCAGAACTCGCTCCGGCGGCGGACTCCTGTTGGGTCGCCGACGTACGCGTGCTCGGCGCAATCGGCGTGATAGAAACCACCCAGCCGGTAAATATGGCGGCATTACAGAAGTTCTTTGTTGAACAGGGCGTGTGGGTCCGACCGTTTGGCAAGCTGATCTATCTGATGCCACCGTACATTATTCAGCCCGAGCAGTTGCGCCGCCTGACTCAGGCCGTCAATGAAGCTGTGTGCCATGCAACATTTTTTAGCGATTAATCAGCGGTAAGCTCTACGGTTTCTGGCTACACTTTTTGGCTAACGAGAGGAGTCAGTATGAAACTAATCAGTAACGATCTGCGTGATGGGGAGAAGCTTGGGCATCGTCACATCTTTAACGGCATGGGATATGACGGGGATAATATTTCTCCGCATCTGGCATGGGATGATGTGCCCGCCGGGACTAAAAGCTTTGTCGTGACCTGTTACGATCCTGATGCGCCCACCGGCTCCGGCTGGTGGCACTGGGTAGTCGTAAATCTGCCTGCGGATACCCGCGTTCTCACGCAAGGCTTCGGCTCTGGGCTGGTTGCACTGCCGGACGGGGTGATTCAGACCCGTACGGATTTTGGTAAAGCCGGTTATGGCGGCGCAGCGCCGCCGAAGGGGGAAACTCATCGCTATATCTTTACGGTTCACGCACTGGATGTAGAGCGTATTGATGTCGATGAGGACGCCAGCGGCGCGATGGTTGGATTTAATGTTCACTTCCACTCGCTCGCCAGCGCCTCGATTACGGCGATGTTTAGTTAAGTGCTGTTGTGCCGGATGTCGGCTTCGCCTTCATCCGGCCTACAAAGCAGACCGTAGGCCTGATAAGACGCGTCAGCGTCGCCATCAGGCATTTCTCTACAGAAATTCAGGCAGCAATTTCAGCAACGTTCCTTGCGCTAACAGTTCAGTCGCACACTCAATATCCGGGGCGAAAAAGCGATCCTGCGTATAATGGGCAACCCGCTCGCGTAGCGCCTGGCGCGCTTGCTCGAGCAATGGACTTGAGGTTAACCCTTCGCGCAGGTCGATCCCCTGGCACGCCGCCAGCCACTCGACGGCAATCACGCCGCGCGTATTCGCCGCCATCTCCCACAGCCTGCGACCCGCCGCGGGAGCCATAGAGACATGATCCTCCTGATTGGCGGATGTCGGTAAGCTGTCTACGCTATGCGGATGCGCCAGCGCTTTGTTCTCGCTCGCCAGCGCGGCAGCTGTCACCTGAGCAATCATAAAGCCGGAGTTAACTCCGCCATTTTTCACTAGGAAAGGCGGCAGTTGCGACATGTGTTTATCCATCATTAACGCAATGCGTCGCTCCGATAACGACCCGATTTCCGCAATCGCCAGCGCCAGGTTATCCGCCGCCATCGCCACGGGTTCAGCATGGAAGTTGCCGCCGGAAATCACATCGCCCTCTTCGGCAAACACCAGCGGGTTGTCGGAAACCGCGTTAGCTTCCACCAGCAGAACATCCATCACCTGGCGCATTTGCGTCAGACATGCCCCCATCACCTGCGGCTGACAGCGCAGAGAATACGGGTCCTGCACTTTTTCACAGTTATGATGCGACTGCGAAAGCGCACTGGAATCCGTCAACACATGACGGTACAGCGCCGCGGCGTCAATCTGTCCGCGTTGTCCTCGCGCGGCATGAATCCGCGCGTCAAACGGACGACGGGAGCCCAAAACGGCTTCGGTGGTCAGCGCCCCGCACACCGTTGCGGACGCAAACAGCTCCTGAGCTTCAATTAGCCCACGCAGCGCAAAGGCCGTCGAAGCCTGGGTGCCGTTGAGCAGCGCCAGCCCTTCTTTCGCTTCCAGCGTTATCGGCTCCAGCCCGGCCTTTTTCAGCGCTTCGGTCGCCGGGAGCCATTCCCCCTGCCAGCGCGCCTTCCCTTCGCCCAGCAGCGTCAAAGACATATGCGCCAGCGGGGCCAGGTCACCCGATGCTCCTACGGAGCCTTTCGCCGGGATCAGCGGATACACCTCGGCATTCACCAGTGCAATCAGCGCTTCAATCACGCTCAGGCGAATACCGGAAAAACCGCGTGCCAGGCTGTTGATTTTCAGCACCATAATCAGACGCACCATCGCGTCGTCCAGCGCCTCGCCGACGCCAGCCGCATGGGAAAGCACCAACGAGCGCTGCAGATTCTGCAAATCTTCTGTGGCGATACGGGTCTGGGCCAGCAGGCCAAAACCGGTATTAATACCGTATGCTGTACGGCCTTCAGCGACAATGTTATTGACGCAGGCGACGCTTGCGTTAATGGCGTCAATCGCGCTGGCATCAAGGCTTAGTTGGACCGGTTGCTGCCAGATGTCGCGGAGCTGTGCAAAAGTCAGTTGGCCCGGCGTTAATGTCATGGTATTCATCTCAGCGTTTCCCCTGCGTCACAGCAACCATCGGCAAATTCAATCCTTCTTCGACAGCACATTCCACCGCAATATCATACCCGGCGTCAGCGTGGCGCATCACCCCGGTGGCCGGATCGTTATGCAATACCCGGGCAATACGCGCAGCGGCTTCATCAGTGCCATCACAAACAATGACCATCCCGGCATGCTGGGAGAAACCCATTCCCACTCCGCCACCGTGGTGCAATGACACCCACGTCGCACCGCTGGCGGTGTTCAGCAGCGCATTCAGCAGCGGCCAGTCGGATACGGCGTCTGACCCGTCGCGCATGGCTTCGGTTTCGCGGTTCGGACTGGCAACGGAGCCGGAGTCCAGATGGTCACGGCCAATAACAATTGGCGCGGACACTTCCCCCCTGCGCACCATTTCATTAAACGCCAGCCCCAGCTTTTGGCGCCATTCCAGGCCGACCCAGCAGATACGCGCCGGTAAGCCCTGGAAGTTAATCCGCTCACGCGCCATATCCAGCCAGTGATGTAGATGCTTATCGTCAGCCACGATCTCTTTCACTTTGGCATCGGTTTTATAAATATCCTGCGGATCGCCGGAAAGCGCCACCCAACGGAACGGGCCAATGCCACGACAGAACAGCGGTCGAATATACGCTGGCACAAAGCCGGGGAAATCAAAGGCATTTTCCACGCCCATCTCTTTGGCCATCTGGCGAATGTTATTGCCGTAATCAAACGTGGGTACGCCCATTTTGCTAAATGCCAGCATCGCTTCAACATGCGTTGCCATTGAGCGTTTCGCCGCCTGCACCGTACCCTGCGGATCGGACACCGCTTTCGCCTGATACTCTTCCCAGCTCCAGCCGGACGGCAGATAACCATGCAGCGGATCGTGGGCGCTGGTCTGGTCGGTCACCATATCCGGGTGCACACCACGTTTCACCAGCTCCGGCACAACGTCGGCGGCGTTCGCGCACAGCGCAATGGAAACCGCTTTACCCTCACGGGTGTACTTATCGATACGCGCCAGCGCATCGTCCAGCGATGTCGCCTGCTCGTCCACGTATCGGGTACGCAGACGAAAATCAATGCGGCTTTGCTGACATTCAATGTTCAGCGAGCATGCGCCCGCCAGCGTCGCGGCTAACGGCTGCGCCCCGCCCATCCCGCCCAGCCCGGCGGTTAGCACCCAGCGTCCGCTCAGGTTACCCTGATAATGCTGACGCCCGGCCTCAACAAAGGTTTCATACGTCCCCTGCACGATGCCCTGGCTACCAATGTAGATCCAGCTCCCGGCGGTCATCTGACCGTACATCGCCAGTCCTTTAGCATCCAGCTCGTTGAAGTGCTCCCAGGTTGCCCAGTGCGGAACCAGGTTAGAGTTAGCAATCAGTACACGCGGGGCGTTGTCATGGGTTTTGAACACACCGACCGGTTTACCCGACTGGACCAGCAGGGTCTCATCGCTCTCCAGTTGCGTCAGCGCATTAACGATGGCGTCGTAACATTCCCAGTCACGCGCGGCCCGGCCAATCCCGCCGTATACCACCAGCTCATGCGGATTTTCCGCCACGTCGGGATCCAGGTTGTTCATTAACATGCGCAGCGGGGCTTCGGTCAGCCAGCTTTTGGCCGTTAAGGTGGTGCCACGCGGGGCACGAATATCCTGCTGACGATATTTGCTATGGGACATGACAGAAAACTCCTCACGAACGTCGGATAGATAAGTAACATATACTTGTCTATACAAGCTGCCGCAAGGATGATTTTAACAATTAAGATACATTTTTATTATATTGCGTCAGCAATCACGGTTTTGGTATCCCGACATCAGGACATAAACCGTCCTTGCAGGCGATAGCGGGAACCCGGAAAAAGCAAACGGGCATGAGAGACAATGGATGACGCGGACCAGGTTTTGCGGCGGATCAGCAAGCAGGGATCGTGTTCTTTGATATTCAGCAACGCGCACTCTTCAGCACTGGCGCGTACCGCTTCGACAATGTGCTCACCTTCCGTTAAAGGGGCGATCAGCGACAGGTAAGCGTGCGGCGTGGTCTGGCTGTAATCCTGCGCCAGATACTCCGGTACAATCTCCGCATTCACACAGCGATCTTCAATTTGTACCGGCAAATCGTTCTCGTAGTGCACCATGATGGAGTGAAAAATGGGGGTGCCTTCTTTAACGTTTAACACCAAAGCCTGCTGCGCATTTGCCTGGGTTCTTTCCAGCGTCAGAACTTCACAACGGTGCTGATGCTGACGCGCGTTGATTTCATCCGCAATGCTGCGAATTTCAAACAGCGCAGACTGACCTTTTGGCTCGGCGACAAACGTCCCCACCCCCTGCAAACGTACCAGCAACCCCTCATCCGTTAACTCACGCAGTGCCCGATTGATGGTCATTCGGCTAAAACCATACTGTGCCACCAGCTCTGCCTCAGACGGGATACGATCGTGAGCTTGCCAGATGCCGCTGGCAATTTTTTCGCTGATCTCCTGTTTTACCTTTTCGTAAAAAGGGGCCGGAGCAGAACGGGATGGGAGCATGCGTGTGCCTTCCTTAAGCTGAAATGTGAATGGGTATAGTTTACAGACATTACCCGAACCTGATAAGCGTAACGCCCTCAGGCATGTCAGTGCCACCAGTGCGCAATTTGCCAGCCTAATCGCGCCGCAACGCGTGCCGCTCTGCCATCATCGTCAAAGCGTGGATTAAATTCAACCATATCCACCGCCTGCAGTTTACCGCTACGACAAAGGGGTTCAATCAGCCCCAACAGCGTCGCCAACGGTACGCCCAGCGCAGCGGGCGCTGACACTGCGGGCATTTCCCAAACCGGCAGCACGTCAAGGTCGATAGTCAGATAGATGACATCCACGCCAGAGGCAAACTGCGCCAGCTGGGCTTGTGCCGACTCACAGTGCAAATCTTCCACCACGGTGACACCGAGCCGCTGCGCTTCATCCCACAGCGCCTGGGTATTTGCCGCCCGACTGACGCCGATACAGGCATAGTGAAATCCGCGCTGCTGTTCATCGCAAAGGTGCGCCAGCTGGCGAAACGGCGTACCGGATGTGGCCTGATCGGCATGACGCAAATCGAGATGCGCGTCGAGATTGATGATGCCCACTTTTGCCTGCGGGAACGCATCCAGCACGCCAGCGCCATGCGCAAACGCGGTTTCGTGCCCTCCCCCCAGCACCAGGGTACGCATTTTCTCCTGCTGACAGCGCTGTACCGCCTTGCGTAGCGCCTGCTGCGCGCCCTCAAGATCGGGGGCCTGCGCCACAATATTGCCCAGATCCACCAGCCGCTGATGCCCGTCGTGACTGGCTAAATTCGCCAGCGCTTTACGTAGCGCGTCTGGCGCTCCGGCGGCTCCCGTACGCCCCTGATTACGTTTAACGCCTTCATCACAGGCAAAACCAAGCAGTGCTATCTGCTCAGAGTACATTTGCGGGGAAAACGCCGGACTCAGCGTAATGGTCTGAAACAGGCGCAGCGCAGTCGGTGACTCTGCGCTGTCATCTCGCCCCTGCCAGAGCGCAGGAGAAGCAGGTTGCCAGTTAGTCATGCAGCTTGTCCTTTGAATACACGTTGGTAGAGCGGATTACGCCCAGGCTCATAGAGGATCTCGACCGGGAGTTCGGCATCCCACACCACAAAATCAGCCACAAACCCGGCCTTCAATTGACCGTGAGAGGCATGACGTCCCAGCGCCCGGGCCGCATGACGGGTGACGCCTGCCCACGCTTCTTCCGGCGTTAGGCCAAACTGGACGCAAGCCATATTCATCGCCCAGTGCAGACTGATAAACGGACTGGTGCCAGGGTTGAAGTCGGTCGCCACCGCCATCGGCACCTGATATTGCCGTAACAGCTCTACCGGCGGACGCTGTTGCTCTTTGAGGAAATAGAAAGCGCCGGGCAACAACACCCCAACCGTACCGCTTTGGCTCATCGCCGCCACGCCCGCTTCATCAAGATATTCAATATGGTCGGCTGATAAACCGTGGTAGCGGCTCACCAGTTGGGCGCCACCGAGCAATGACAGTTGTTCAACATGCGCTTTGACCGGGATGCCCAGCGCCTGTGCGGCCTGAAACACCCGCTCACTCTGCGCCAGCGTAAAACCGACGCTTTCACAGAACAGATCGACGGTCTCGAACAGCCCTTGTTCCCACAACCGCGGCAAAATAGTCTCGCATACCAGCGTAATATAGCCGTCAGGATCGCCCCGGTATTCCGCCGGGGTAGCATGCGCGGCCAATAGCGTGGGGCTTATTTCAATCACATCTTCCGCCGCCAGCGCTGCCACCACACGTAATATTTTCTCTTCTGTCTGCAAATCCAGACCATAACCAGACTTTATTTCCAGTAGCGTAACGCCTTCTTTGATCAACCGCTCCATACGCTGATGCGCTATATGAAGAAGTTGTTCATCAGTGGCGCTGCGGGTCGCCGACACGGTGGCATTAATACCGCCCCCCTGGGCGCTTATCTGCTGGTAGGAAACACCGTTAAGCCGCTGCTCCCATTCACCTGCGCGATTCCCGCCAAAGACCAGGTGCGTATGGCAGTCGATCAGGCCAGGGGTAACCAGCCGGCCCTGCATATCAAAGGTATTGTCATGTGTGAGGTATAACGAAGACTCCGGCACAATAGCGCGAATCTTACCCTGGCGGACGATCAACGCATGTCCATCCACCAGCCCATACGGGTTATCACGTTCAGGATCCATGGTCGCCAGGCGAACATTGCGCCAGATAACATCATCAGGGAAGAATTGCTGCATTTGACTCACCACTTGTCATAGGTTGTATAGACATTTATTTTTGATTCTGCGGATGTTGTCAACCTGAAGGACCATAATTGTTATCTATTTGTGATATAAGGTCTCTCCACGCCGGGCATTACGGCGATAAAAAAGAACTTTTTACCTTTTAACCTTCCCGTTTCGCTCAACTTAGTATAAAAAAGCAGGCTTCAATGGATAACTTTCAAAGCCCGGAGCAACCTGTGAACATATCATCAGTTTCCCGTCTGGCGCTGGCAATGGCTTTTGGCGTGACGCTGACCGCCTGTAGCTCTACACCGCCCGATCAAATTCCTTCCGATCAGACCGCGCCAGGCACCGCTTCGCGCCCGATTCTGTCGGCCAATGAAGCGAAAAATTTCGTCGCCGCGCACTATTTTTCCGCACTGACGCCAAATACCGCGCCATGGAGCCCCTCTGCTATTACTTTACCCGCGCAGCCTGACTTTGTCGTTGGCCCGGCAGGCACCCAGGGCGTGACGCATACCAGCATTCAGGCTGCGGTTGATGCGGCAATCATCAAACGTACCAACAAACGTCAGTACATCGCGATCATGCCGGGTGAGTATCAGGGCACGGTCTATATTCCGGCAGCGACGGGTAGCCTGACGCTTTATGGTACTGGTGAAAAACCGCTGGATGTGAAAATTGGCCAGGCCATTGACGGTGATATGAGCACCGCTGACTGGCGTCGTACGGTGAACCCAGGCGGTAAATATATGCCGGGCAAACCTGCGTGGTATATGTTTGATAATTGCCAGAACAAGCGCGGCACGAATATTGGCGTGATGTGTTCGGCGGTCGTTTGGTCGCAAAATAACGGTCTGCAATTGCAGAACCTGACCATCGAAAACAACCTCGGTGATAGCGTTGATGCAGGTAACCATCCGGCCGTCGCCCTGCGTACCGATGGCGATAAAGTGCAGATCAACAAGGTCAACATCCTGGGCCGTCAGAATACCTTCTTCGTGACCAACAGCGGCGTACAAAACCGTCTGGAAAACGATCGTCAGCCGCGTACGCTGGTGACGAACAGCTACATTGAAGGCGATGTGGATATCGTGTCTGGTCGTGGCGCGGTGGTATTCGATAACACCGATTTCCGCGTTGTGAACTCCCGTACCCAGCAGGAAGCTTACGTGTTTGCACCGGCTACCCTGTCAAACATCTACTACGGTTTCCTGGCTATCAATAGCCGCTTCACGGCAAGTGGTGATGGCGTGGCGCAGTTGGGCCGCTCGCTGGATGTTGATTCTAACACCAATGGACAGGTGGTTATTCGCGACAGCGTGATTAACGAAGGCTTTAACATGGCGAAACCGTGGGCTGACAGCGTTATCTCAAAACATCCATTTACCGGTAATACCGGTGCGGAAGATGATAAAGGCGAAATCCAGCGCAACCTGAACGACACCAACTTCAACCGCATGTGGGAATACAACAACCGTGGTATTGGTAGCAAAGTGATTGCTGAACCTAAGCAGTAATCGCCATTCTCTGATGTAAACCCGGCAGACTCATGCTCTGCCGGGCAATGTGCCGGATACTCATCCGGCATTAGACGCAATATTAGTACGCGTTAACCACCACCCACATCGGGCCCTGGCCTACCGCGTAACGACCTTTCTCCGTCAGCAACCCTTGTTCGCCAGCGATCTCGTACACCGCGATGTGATGAGATTTTTGCCCGGCGGCGATCAGGTATTTACCGCTGTGGTCGATATTAAAACCGCGCGGTTGCGTTTCGGTCGGCTGGAAGCCTTCTTTCGTCAGCACACTTCCGTCTTCTGAGACGCTAAACACCGTAATCAGGCTGGCGGTACGATCGCAGGCATACAGATGACGACCATCCGGCGTAATATGAATATCTGCCGCCCAACGGGTATCGGAGAAATCAGTTGGCATCATATCCAGCGTCTGCACACATTCAATTTTTCCGTGCGGATCTTTCAGCTCCCAGACGTCAACAGAACTGTTCAGCTCATTCACGCAATAGGCGTATTGCTTATTCGGATGGAACACCATATGACGCGGACCCGCGCCTTCCACGGTGGTCACTTCTGCTGGCTCCTGGGCGACCAGATGACCATCATCACTGACGTCAAACAGACAGATACGATCCTGCTTCAACGCCGGGACCCACAGAATGCGGTTATCCGGAGAGATGTTGGCCGAGTGGCAGCCGTCAAGACCTTCAATCACATCCACCAGCCCCACCGGTAGACCATCTTCCAGACGCGTGACGCTCACGCTGCCCGCATTATAGGAGCCGACAAACACAAAACGCCCCTGATGATCGGTAGAAATATGCGTCGGGCTACCCGGCAGTGCAGACTCCGCAACGAAGGTCAGCGCACCGTCATCAGGCGCAATACGATATGCCAGAACACGAAACTCCGGGCGCACACCGACATAGAGATAGCGCTTATCCGGGCTGACGACCATCGGCTGTACCTGACCCGGCACATCAACCACCTGGGTCAGCGTCAAAGAACCATCGTGATTCAGGCTCCAGACATGAATTTGCTGACTCTCAGGACTGGCGGTATAAACGGTTTGTTTCATGAATACTCCTTTGCTTGTTGGCAGGTGGCTGCAATTGCCTGACACACGCCTAAGGTAGACGCTTTTAACGGTGAATGCTTAATTAAGACTCAGAATTTTGTCCGGCTCCCGTCTCGGTGTACCATTCCAGCAGACACAATTCTCAACCTTAATCTGGAAAAACCTATGACCGCACGCGTGATTGCCCTGGATTTAGACGGTACATTGCTGACTCCGAAAAAAACCTTGTTGCCATCCTCTCTTGAAGCGCTCTCACGCGCCAGAGAAGCAGGCTACCAACTTATCATTGTCACAGGTCGCCATCACGTTGCTATTCATCCTTTTTATCAGGCGCTGGCGCTGGATACACCTGCAATTTGCTGCAACGGCACTTACTTGTATGATTATCATGCAAAAAAGGTACTGGAATCCGATCCTCTTCCGGTTGACCAGGCATTGCAGCTGATCGAAATGCTGGATGAACATCAAATTCATGGACTGATGTATGTTGACGAGGCCATGCTGTATGAGCGTCCGACCGGGCATGTGGTGCGTACCGCTAACTGGGCGCAAACGCTGCCGCCGGAACAGCGCCCAACCTTCACCCAGGTTCCTTCGCTGGCGCAGGCCGCGCATGATGTCAACGCTGTGTGGAAATTTGCCCTGACCGACGAAGATATTCCAAAACTGCAGCAGTTTGGTAAAGACGTTGAACAACAGTTGGGGCTGGAGTGTGAATGGTCCTGGCACGATCAGGTCGACATTGCCCGTAAAGGTAACAGCAAAGGGCGACGTCTTACTCAGTGGATCGAAGCGCAGGGTGGGTCAATGGAAAATGTGATCGCCTTTGGCGACAACTTTAACGATATCAGCATGCTGGAAGCCGCAGGCACCGGCGTGGCGATGGGTAACGCTGATGACGCGGTCAAAGCCCGCGCCAACATCGTGATTGGTGACAATACCACCGACAGCATCGCGAAGTTTATCTACACCCACCTGCTGTAATCAGGCGGTGATCGACACGCTCTTAATTTGCGCGTACAGCCACAGGCCAGGTTTGATGCCAAGCTCATCCCTGGCCCACGGGCTGATCCTCGCCCACAGCGTTTTCCCGCCTACCTCAAGCTGCACTTCCACCTGGCCGTTATCGTCATAGCACTGGGCGACCTTCGCACGCAGTATGTTACGAATACTGGTCTGCTGGGGCGGCTGGAGTACCAGCGAAACATCAGACGCCTGAATGCGAATGCGCAGCACGGATTGCAGCGGCTGCTCAAGCTTGTTGACCCACAGATGCTGATCGCCCAGCGCCAGCGCGGTCATCGCGTAGTGAGGATGATGCTCCAGCACGCTGACTTTCAGAATGCTGCTCTGCTGTTCTTTCGGCAGCCAGGGGTGCATTACGCTACTCCCCCAGACGTCCTCCAGCGAACCAAATGCTTTGACCTGCCCGTTTTCCAGCACCATCACTTTGTCTGCCAGGTGCAAAATCTCATCAAGCGAGTGGCTGACATACAGCATCGGAATATTAATTTCACGCGCCAGACGTTGCAGATAAGGCAGCAGCTCGCGTTTGCGCGGAATATCCAGCGAGGCTAACGGTTCATCAAGCAGTAATAACTCTGGTGCGGTAAGCAGCGCCCGACCAATAGCGACGCGCTGTTTTTCGCCGCCGGAAAGACTTCCCGGTAGGCGATCAAGCAGCGGTTCAATGCCCAGCAACGCCACCAGCTTATCAAACTGCCCGGCCATGCTTTTCGCCATACCGTAGCGCAGGTTACCGCGCACCTTATAATGGGGAAACAGACGCGCATCCTGGAATACATAGCCCACCCGACGCTTTTCAGGCGTTAAGCAGATTCCGTTTTCGACATCGTTTAACACCCGACCGTTAAGCACAATACGCCCGGACTGCGGCTGCGTCAGGCCGCTGATAGCGTTGATCAGCGACGTTTTCCCAGCGCCGGATACGCCAAAAATAGCGGTAATCCCACTGGCAGGCAGCGTTTCATTGAGCGTCAGGCAATGGGTTCCCAGCGTCTGGGAGAAGTTAAGTTCCAGCATGATTATCGCCCCGTCCGCTCACGGCTAATACGCGCCAGCCATTCAGAAATCAGCAGTGAAATCAGCGCCAACACAATAGAAATGATACATAACCTTGCCGCTGCGCTTTCACCGCCAGGCGTTTGGATCAGGGTATACATCGCCGAGGGGATGGTGCGGGTTTCGCCAGGAATATTGGAGACAAAGGTAATCGTTGCGCCGAATTCCCCGAGGGAACGCGCGAACGCCAGCACCGTCCCGACAATAATGCCGGGCAACATCAGCGGTAAGGTAATCGTCATGAATACGCGCCAACGCCCGGCTCCCAGCGTTCGGGCCGCCTGCTCCAGCTTGGCGTCGACGCCTTCCAGCGCCAGACGAATTGCCCGTACCATAAGAGGGAAAGACATCACCGCCGCAGCCAGCACCGCACCGCGCCAGCTAAAGGCAAAGGTGATGCCAAACCAGTCATACAGCCGCTCGCCGATAAATCCGCGCCGCCCCATGGCGATCAACAGCAGATACCCCACCACAACCGGCGGCAGCACCAACGGCAAATGCAAAACGCTGTCGAGCAGCGCTTTGCCCGGGAACTTGCATCGCACAAGCAGCCAGGCAAAGAAGATCCCAAACGGCAAACTAAACAGCACGGCCAGGGAAGAAACTTTCAGGCTCAGTATGACGGCCTGCCATTCAGGATCGGTCAGTATCATTACTTGGTCGTAAATCCATAACGTTTAAAGATTTCAGCAGCCTGCGGTCCTTTCAGGTAATCATAGAACGCGCTGACCGTTGCGTTTTTGTGCCCATCAACAATCGCGATAGGGTATTCCACTTTTTTGTGTGAATCTTCCGGGAAGGTCGCGACAACCTTGACGCCTTTGCTGGCGACAGCATCGGAACCATAGACGATCCCCAGCGGCGCTTCGTTACGTTCTACCAGCGCCAGCGCACCGCGAACGTCTTCCGCAGGTGCCAGTTTCGGCGCCAGAGTATCCCATGCGCCCAATTTTTGCAGTGCTTCCTTGGCATAAATGCCCGCCGGAACATGTTCCGGATCGCCGACAGCCAGGCGTCCACCATTCAGCAAACGGGTCCAGTTGGTTTTACTGTCGATAGTAAAGTCTTTCTGAGCGCTGGCTTTCGGCGCTACCACCACCAGACTGTTGCCTAACAGCGTTGCTCGCGTGGCGGTATCAATCGATTTTTTGTCTACCGCATAATCCATCCATTTCTGATCGGCAGAAATAAACAGGTCAGCAGGCGCGCCTGCTTCAATCTGACGCGCCAGCGTAGAAGAAGAGGCAAAAGAGGAGACGACGTCAACGTTCTTCTCTTTTTTATATTGCGTAGCAATATCCTGCATCGCGTTGGTGAGCGAAGCCGCTGCGAATACCGTGATTTTCCCTTCATCCGCCAATGCTTGTCCTGCGACAGAAAGAGAAAGCGTCGCCCCTGCAAACAAGCGTAACCATGTGCGTGCCATCTGTAGCTCCTTTGAGTTTCGTTATGTACGCGCAAATATAACGGTTAAGTCAGGATTTTCCCAGCGGTTATTAATACCAATTAGAGGTTACACCATGAAAATATCGGCAGGAGAAGCAGGATCTTGAGAAACTGTTGTCAGAGAAAACGAGCTGAAAGGCAAAAATATAAACGCCCGACTAAGCGGGCGTTTGGGGAATCAATGATTCTGTCTGGACTGGTCTTTCTGACCGATACCGGAAAAAATGTTGAACACTTCACCCAATCCGTAAATCAGCCCCAGAATGATGGCCATCACCACAGGTACCATGATTACGGCGAATACCAGACTTTTCAATAACTCTAACATGGTCAACTCCAGATATAGTCCTTAGACGTATTCTAACCGCATAACGCAGAAAAGCACTCCCCTTTTGTGCGGTCGGCTTTGCGCGCACGCGGTTTTCCGTCACAATACCCTTTTTTGCCAGGAGCTTGTGATGCAGGCCGAAATCCTTCTTACGCTGAAACTTCAGCAAAAACTGTTTGCCGATCCCCGTCGCATTTCTCTGCTTAAGCACATTGCGCTTTCCGGCTCCATCAGTCAGGGCGCGAAGGATGCGGGTATCAGTTATAAAAGCGCCTGGGATGCGATTAACGAAATGAACCAGCTCAGTGAGCAGACGCTGGTTGAGCGCGCCACCGGCGGTAAAGGCGGCGGCGGCGCGGTGTTGACGCGTTATGGCCAGCGTCTGATCCAACTGTATGATTTGCTCGCGCAAATTCAACAAAAAGCGTTTGATGTGTTGAGCGATGACGATGCGCTGCCGCTCAATAGTCTGCTGGCAGCCATTTCCCGCTTTTCACTGCAAACCAGCGCCCGTAACCAATGGTTTGGCACAATAACCGCCCGCGACCACGATCAGGTTCAGCAGCATGTCGACGTCCTGTTGGCTGATGGCGAAACGCGCCTGAAGGTGGCGATTACTGCGCAAAGCGGTGAGCGTTTGGGTCTTGAGGAAGGTAAAGAAGTATTAATTCTGTTGAAAGCGCCGTGGGTGGGAATCACTCAGGACGACGCCATTGCACAGGCAGCCGATAATCAGTTGCATGGAATGATTAGTCATATCGAACGCGGCACAGAACAGTGTGAGGTGTTAATGACATTGCCAGACGGCCAGACGCTGTGTGCGACGTTGCCAGTAGAACAGACTCACGCTTTAGCTGAAGGTGCTAACGCAACAGCATATTTTAATGCTGACAAAGTGATTATTGCGACGCTGTGCTGAGTTGATTGACATCAGCCTGAAGAACACGTATCCCTGTTATTCATTGCTGCAAATAATGGGATACAAAATGTCATCATTGCAAATTTCGCAAGGCACGTTTCGTCTTAGCGACACAAAAACGCTCCAGTTAGATGCCTTAACGTTAAACGCAGGTGATAGCTGGGCGTTTGTTGGCTCTAACGGTAGTGGGAAATCCGCCCTGGCCCGCGCGCTGGCAGGAGAATTGCCGCTACTGAAAGGCGAGCGGCACTGTCAGTTCACGCGTATTACCCGACTTTCCTTTGAGCAGCTACAAAAGCTGGTCAGTGACGAGTGGCAGCGAAACAACACCGATCTTCTCAGCCCCGGTGAAGATGACACCGGGCGCACCACCGCTGAAATCATTCAGGATGAGGTCAACGATCCCACTCGCTGCGCTGCGCTGGCGCAGCAGTTTGGTATTTCTTCCCTGCTCAACAGGCGTTTCAAATACCTTTCCACCGGTGAAACACGTAAGACCCTGCTCTGCCAGGCGTTAATGTCCTCACCAGATTTACTGATCCTTGATGAGCCTTTTGACGGGCTGGACGTGGCGTCCCGTCGCCAGTTAGCAGAACTGCTCGCTGAGCTGCACCAAGGCGGTTTTACGCTGGTACTGGTGCTTAACCGCTTTGATGAGATTCCCGATTTCGTGCAGTTTGCCGGCGTACTTGCCGATTGCACGTTGACTGAAACCGGTGCAAAAGCAGACCTTCTGCAACAGGCATTAATCGCCCAACTCGCCCATAGTGAACGCCTGGAAGGTATTCAGTTACCCGAGCCGGATGAGCCTTCGGTCCGTCGCACGCTGTCCGATAACGCGCCGCGGATTGTGCTCAACGATGGCACCGTCTCGTATAACGATCGCCCTATCCTGCATCATCTGAGCTGGCAGGTAAATCCGGGGGAACACTGGCAAATCGTCGGCCCCAACGGGGCGGGAAAATCAACCCTACTGAGTTTAATCACCGGCGATCACCCCCAGGGCTACAGCAACGATTTAACGCTGTTTGGCCGCCGCCGGGGTAGCGGTGAAACTATCTGGGATATTAAAAAACACATCGGCTACGTCAGCAGTAGTCTGCATCTGGATTACCGGGTCAGTACGACGGTACGCAACGTTATTCTCTCCGGCTACTTTGACTCAATCGGCATCTATCAGGCCGTCTCTGACAGACAGCACAAACTGGTCCAGCAGTGGCTGGATATTCTGGGCATGGATAAACGTACCGCGGATGCGCCGTTCCACAGTCTTTCCTGGGGGCAGCAACGGCTGGCGTTGATTGTGCGTGCGCTGGTTAAACACCCGACTTTGTTGATCCTCGACGAGCCTTTGCAAGGCCTGGACCCGCTCAATCGCCAACTGATTCGTCGGTTTGTGGATGTACTGATCGGTGAAGGCGAAACCCAACTGCTGTTTGTCTCCCACCATGCTGAAGATGCCCCAGCCTGCATTACCCATCGACTGGAGTTTGTGCCCGAGGGTGATGTCTACGCCTATCAACAAACCGCTCTGCGTTAATTTTCATTTGAGGGCGTTTAACACGCCCTTTTTTCTGCATTTTTTTCAGATAAACTCCGAGATAACAACTTAACCTGATGATTTAAAATAAAATAACCAATGAAAACGAGTGAAAAGATCACCGTGTAAACGATTCCACTAATTTATTCCATGTCACACTTTTCGCATCTTTGTTATGCTATGTTTATTGCATACCATAGGCTTAACGGAGCGAATTATGAGAGTATTGGTTACAGGTGGTAGCGGTTACATAGGAAGCCACACTTGCGTGCAGTTGCTGAAAAACGGTCACGAGGTAGTGATCCTGGATAACCTCTGCAACAGCAAGCGCAGCGTTCTGCCCGTCATTGAACGTTTAGGCGGCAAGCATCCGACCTTTGTGGAAGGAGACATCCGTAACGAAGCGCTGATAACCGAAATTCTGCACGATCATGCCATTGACACCGTCATCCATTTTGCCGGGTTAAAAGCCGTTGGCGAGTCCGTTGCCAAGCCGCTGGAATACTATGACAACAACGTCAACGGGACGCTGCGTCTGGTAAATGCCATGCGCGCCGCTAACGTGAAAAACTTCATTTTCAGCTCCTCCGCGACCGTCTATGGCGATCAGCCGCAAATTCCTTACGTTGAAAGCTTCCCCACCGGCACACCACAAAGCCCGTATGGCAAAAGTAAGCTGATGGTTGAACAGATCCTGACCGATCTGCAAAAAGCACAGCCCGACTGGAGTATCGCCTTACTGCGCTACTTCAACCCGGTTGGCGCGCATCCGTCAGGTGATATGGGTGAAGACCCGCAAGGTATTCCTAACAACCTGATGCCTTACATCGCACAGGTTGCCGTTGGCCGCCGCGAGTCCCTTGCCATATTTGGCAACGACTACCCTACCGAAGATGGCACCGGCGTTCGCGACTATATCCACGTCATGGATCTCGCAGATGGCCACGTCGCCGCGATGGAAAAACTGGCGGGCAAACAGGGCGTGCATATTTACAACCTCGGGGCGGGCATCGGCAGCAGCGTGCTGGATGTGGTCAACGCCTTCAGTAAAGCCTGCGGTAAACCGGTGAATTACCATTTTGCCCCGCGTCGTGATGGCGATCTTCCGGCCTACTGGGCAGATGCCAGCAAAGCCGATCGCGAACTCAACTGGCGCGTAACTCGCACCCTGGATGAAATGGCACAAGACACCTGGCACTGGCAGTCACGCCATCCGCAGGGATATACGGATTAAGGATCAATCATGACGCAATTCAATCCAGTCGATCATCCACACCGCCGTTTTAACCCGCTCACCGGGCAGTGGATCCTCGTCTCACCGCATCGTGCAAAACGCCCCTGGCAAGGGGCGCAGGAAACACCATCTAAGCAGGTTCTACCCGCACATGACCCGGACTGCTTCCTGTGTGCAGGCAATACACGCGTTACCGGCGATAAAAACCCGGATTACACCGGGACCTATGTTTTTACCAACGACTTTGCCGCGCTGATGTCCGATACCCCGGACGCGCCGGACAGCCACGATCCGTTAATGCGCTGTCAGAGCGCGCGCGGTACCAGCCGCGTGATTTGCTTTTCGCCCGATCACAGCAAAACGCTGCCGGAACTCAGCGTGCCTGCGCTAACAGAAATCGTGAAAACGTGGCAGGAACAGACGGCAGATTTAGGCAAAACCTATCCCTGGGTGCAGGTCTTTGAGAATAAAGGCGCGGCAATGGGGTGTTCGAACCCCCATCCCCACGGACAGATTTGGGCCAATAGCTTTCTGCCCAACGAAGCCGAACGTGAAGATCGCCTGCAAAAAGCGTACTTCGCCGAACAGGGCGCGCCGATGCTCCTTGATTACGTCCAGCGTGAACTGGCGGACGGTAGTCGGACGGTCGTTGAAACCGAGCATTGGCTGGCAGTCGTGCCCTACTGGGCGGCATGGCCGTTCGAAACGCTGCTGCTGCCGAAAGCGCATGTTCTGCGTATCACCGATTTGACCGACGAACAGCGCGCTGATCTGGCGCTGGCGTTGAAAAAACTGACCAGTCGTTACGACAATCTGTTCCAGTGCTCATTCCCCTACTCCATGGGCTGGCACGGCGCGCCGTTTAACGGAGAAGAAAACCAACACTGGCAGTTGCACGCGCACTTTTATCCGCCGCTGCTGCGTTCGGCAACCGTGCGCAAATTTATGGTCGGTTACGAAATGCTGGCGGAAACCCAGCGCGACCTGACGGCAGAACAAGCGGCTGAACGACTGCGTGCGGTCAGCGACATCCATTTTCGCGAATCCGGAGTTTAAATAATGAGTCTGAAAGAAAAAACACAATCTCTGTTTGCTGAAACATTTGGCTACCCTGCCACCCATACTATTCAGGCACCGGGCCGTGTAAACCTGATTGGCGAACATACCGATTATAACGACGGATTCGTTCTGCCCTGCGCTATCGACTATCAAACCGTGATTAGCTGTGCGACACGCGATGACAGAAAAGTTCGCGTTATCGCGGCTGACTACGATAATCAAATGGACGAGTTCTCTCTGGACGCGCCAATAATCGCTCATGACAGCCAGCAGTGGTCAAACTACGTGCGTGGCGTGGTGAAGCATCTGCAAAAACGCAACGATGCGTTTGGCGGCGCGGATCTGGTGATCAGCGGTAATGTGCCTCAGGGCGCAGGCTTAAGCTCTTCGGCTTCGCTGGAAGTGGCAGTAGGCACCGTGTTCCAGCAGCTTTATCATCTGCCGCTCGACGGGGCGCAGATTGCCCTGAACGGCCAGGAAGCTGAAAACCAGTTTGTCGGCTGTAACTGCGGCATTATGGATCAGTTGATCTCTGCGCTTGGCAAGAAAAATCATGCGCTACTGATCGACTGCCGTACGCTGGGCACCAAAGCCGTTTCCATGCCTGAAGGCGTGGCGGTGGTAATCATCAACAGCAATTTTAAACGTACGTTGGTGGGTAGCGAGTACAACACCCGCCGCGAACAGTGTGAAACCGGGGCGCGTTTCTTCCAGCAACCTGCCCTGCGTGATGTCAGCTTTGAAACCTTTAGCGCAGTTGCTCACGAACTGGATCCGATTGTCGCCAAACGCGTTCGTCACGTGATCACGGAAAATGCGCGTACCGTTGAAGCTGCAGATGCGCTGGAAAAAGGCGACCTGCTACGCATGGGTCAACTGATGGCAGAATCTCACGCTTCAATGCGCGATGACTTTGAAATTACCGTGCCGCAAATTGATACGCTGGTTGAGATTGTCAAAGCAACCATCGGCGATAAAGGTGGTGTGCGCATGACTGGCGGCGGCTTCGGGGGCTGTATTGTGGCGCTAATCCCGCAAGATCTGGTGCCTGCCGTGCAGCAGGCTGTCGCCGAACAGTACGAAGCCAAAACCGGTATTAAAGAAACATTTTACGTCTGTAAACCTTCACAAGGAGCCGGACAATGTTAAACGAAATTCCCGTAATGGCGCCCGACGGTCAGCCGTTCCGCCTGCTTACCCTGCGTAACGACGCAGGGATGGTGGTCACGCTCATGGACTGGGGCGCAACGCTGCTCTCTGCGCGTATTCCACTTAGCGATGGTAGCGTGCGCGAAGCCCTGCTCGGTTGCGCCAGTCCGGAGCAATACCCGGAACAGGCTGCGTTTCTGGGGGCTTCCATTGGCCGCTACGCTAACCGTATCGCCAACAGCCGCTATACCTTTGACGGCCAAACCGTTGAATTGCTGCCAAGCCAGGGTGATAACCAACTGCACGGCGGACCGAACGGTTTCGACAAACGTCGCTGGCAGATAGTGAATCAGAATGACCGTCAGGTGCTGTTTGCCTTAACGTCTGACGATGGCGATCAGGGTTTCCCTGGTAATCTTTGCGCCACCGCGCAGTATCGCCTGACTGACGATAATCGGATTTCGATAACCTACCGTGCCACGGTTGATAAGCCCTGCCCGGTAAATTTGACGAATCATGTCTATTTTAATCTCGACGGTGACAAAACGGATGTGCGCCAGCACAAGCTGCAAATTCTGGCGGACGAGTATTTACCCGTAGACGAAATGGGCATCCCGCATGACGGGCTGAAATCCGTCGCCGGAAGCACTTTTGATTTCCGTTCCCCGAAAATCATCGCCAGCGAATTTCTGGCCGATGACGATCAGCGCAAGGTAAAAGGTTACGATCACGCCTTCCTGCTCCAGGCACAAGGCAATGCGCGTACTCCGGCGGCTCAGGTTTGGTCTCAGGATGAAAAACTGCAGATGGTGGTTTACACCTCCGCTCCGGCATTGCAGTTTTACTCCGGGAACTTCCTTGGCGGTACGCCTTCACGTGGGCCGGAGGCCTACGAAGACTGGCAAGGTCTGGCGCTGGAAAGTGAGTTTCTGCCGGACAGCCCGAACCATCCGGAATGGCCACAGCCGGACTGTTTCCTGCGTCCGGGGGAAGAGTATGCCAGCGTGACGGAATATCAGTTTATTCCTGCCTGACAGTTCATCCTGACAGGCCCGATAGCGTAAATTTATCAGGCCTGTTGTTTGTTTCCCACAGCAAATCCGCTCAAAAGCCCACCATCCAAAGACAAAATCGCAACCTTGAGTTCACAAGAACCTTACACTGTGGCGCTATTTTCGCTATGGTTATGCGTAAGCATTGCCGCTGACGCTTTACGGCAATATAATGAGAATTATTATCATTAAATATGATTTATAGGAGTGAATGTATGGCTGTAACTAAGCTGGTTCTGGTACGTCACGGTGAAAGTCAGTGGAACAAGGAAAACCGTTTTACCGGTTGGTATGACGTTGATCTGTCCGAGAAAGGCGTAGGCGAAGCAAAAGCTGCAGGCAAACTGCTGAAAGAGGAAGGCTATAGCTTCGATTTTGCCTATACTTCTGTGCTGAAACGTGCCATCCATACCCTATGGAACGTACTGGACGAACTGGATCAGGCCTGGCTGCCGGTTGAGAAATCCTGGAAACTGAACGAACGTCATTACGGCGCGCTACAGGGTCTGAACAAAGCAGAAACCGCTGAAAAATACGGTGATGAGCAGGTTAAGCAATGGCGTCGCGGCTTTGCGGTTACTCCACCGGAACTGACCAAAGATGACGAGCGTTATCCGGGTCACGATCCGCGTTATGCCAAACTGACTGACAAAGAACTGCCGGTCACCGAAAGCCTGGCGCTGACCATCGATCGTGTGATTCCTTACTGGAATGAAACCATTCTGCCACGTATGAAAAGCGGTGAGCGCGTGATTATCGCCGCTCACGGCAACTCCCTGCGTGCGCTGGTGAAATATCTGGATAACATGGGCGAAGATGAAATCCTCGAACTGAACATCCCGACCGGTGTACCGCTGGTGTATGAGTTCGACGAAAACTTTAAGCCGATCAAACACTACTATCTGGGTAACGCTGACGAGATCGCGGCAAAAGCCGCAGCCGTTGCTAACCAGGGTAAAGCGAAGTAATTTTTTCGCAGAATACAAAAAGCGCGGATTATCCGCGCTTTTTTTTGCCTATGAGAGAGGCATTAAAACTTACCCGCGGCGCGCTTTTACCGCTTCCGCCAACTGGCGTAACACCGCATCGGTATCTTCCCAGCCAATGCAGGCGTCGGTGATGCTCTTGCCGTAGGTCAGTGGTTCACCGCTATCCGGGTTCTGATTACCTTCAACCAGATGGCTTTCAATCATAACGCCAATAATTGCTTTTTCCCCACCGGCAACCTGCCCGCAAACGTCTTTCGCAACATCCATCTGCTTTTTGAACTGCTTGCTGGAGTTGGCATGGCTAAAGTCGATCATCACCTGCGGAGAAAGCCCCGCTTTGACCAGACCGTCTTTCACGTCGGCAACGTGTTGAGCGCTGTAGTTCGGCTCTTTGCCGCCGCGCAGAATGATATGGCAATCGCCATTACCGCTGGTATTCACAATCGCCGAATGACCCCATTTGGTGACAGACAGGAAGCAATGCGGCGCCCCGGCAGCATTGATTGCATCAATGGCGACTTTGATGGTGCCATCAGTACCGTTTTTAAAACCAACCGGGCAGGACAAACCTGACGCCAACTCACGGTGTACCTGAGATTCTGTGGTACGGGCGCCAATTGCGCCCCAGCTCATAAGATCGGCAAGATATTGTGGGGTGATCATATCCAGGAACTCACCTGCAGCTGGCAAACCGCTGTCGTTGATATCCAGCAGCAGTTTACGGGCGATGCGCAGACCGTCGTTGATCTGGAAGCTGTTATCCATGTGCGGATCGTTGATAAGACCTTTCCAGCCTACGGTGGTACGCGGTTTTTCAAAATAGACGCGCATGACGATTTCAAGTTCGCCTTTTAACTCTTCACGTAGCGCCAGCAAGCGAGCGGCATACTCTTTAGCCGCTGCCGGATCATGAATAGAACACGGCCCAATCACCACCAGCAGACGATCGTCACTGCCTTTGAGAATTTTATGAATCGCCTTACGGGCATGCGCCACCGTATTGGCGGCATTTTCAGTAGCGGGGAATTTTTCCAGCAGTGCGACCGGGGGTAATAATTCGTTGATCTCTTTAATGCGTAAATCGTCGTTCTGATAATTCATGATTATTCCAGCGTTGCCATACTTATATAAATGAATGCAATCCCTCCAATCTATATCTTCAGTCATAAAGTGTAAACGGGGTTTTACACTTTGGACGGATTAATCCTGGAATAGGCCAAAAAAACGCAATAAAGTAGCGAAAAAAGAGATCAAGACTACAATTTATAACTGCAACAGCTTAAATTTTCATATATTTCAAGATTCTATGCTGGTTATAATTTCTATAGCAAAACTTTTAACCACGTCCTGCTGATGTATTGGCACATGCACTGTTGGAAGACGTTATCCGACATCTCTATCATAACAGGAGCATAATATGCATATGACAAAGCTGACTTCACTCTTTTTGACGGCCACACTCAGCCTCGCCAGCGGCGCGGCACTGGCAGCTGACACCAGCACGCAGTCGAATAACGGCCAGGCAAATTCCGCGGCAGATGCCGGTCAAGTCGCGCCAGACGCACGCGAAAACGTTGCGCCAAATAATGTCGATAACAACAATGTGAATTCGGGTGGCACAATGCTGCATCCGGACGGTTCATCAATGAACCATGAAGGAATGACCAAAGACGAGGTGCATAAAAACACCATGTGTAAGGACGGACACTGCCCGGATGTAAATAAGAAGGTTGAGACCGGAAACGGCATCAATAATGATGCCGACACCAAAACTGACGGTACTACCCAGTAGCGCTGAAAATAAAGCTAATAACGGGAGAGCAATAGCTCTCCTTTTTAATTTTATCATCCCAAAAACGGTATCATGACATACAGTAAAGGTGAGAATAACAAAGGGATGGCATAATGGCGCACTCACATACTCATACTTCTCCTGAGCAACCTAAGGACAATAATGCCCGCAGACTGCTTTTCGCATTCTGCATCACAGCCGGATTTATGCTGGTTGAAGTGGTGGGTGGGGTACTTTCAGGCTCGCTGGCATTACTGGCCGATGCCGGACATATGCTCACAGATGCCGCCGCGCTTCTATTTGCGCTGTTGGCGGTCCAGTTTTCCAGACGCCCGCCCACTATACGGCACACTTTCGGCTGGTTGAGACTCACAACATTAGCCGCGTTTGTTAACGCTATCGCATTGGTTGTGATCACCATTTTAATCGTCTGGGAGGCGATTGAGCGCTTTCATACGCCACGTCCCGTAGCGGGCGGCATGATGATGATCATTGCTGTCGCGGGCTTACTGGCGAACGTGCTCGCTTTTTGGGTTTTACATCGCGGAAGTGAAGAGAAAAACCTTAACGTCCGCGCCGCAGCACTACACGTAATGGGCGATTTGCTCGGCTCGGTTGGGGCAATCATCGCTGCGCTGATTATCATCTGGACAGGCTGGACGCCAGCGGACCCGATTCTCTCGATTCTGGTTTCCGTGTTGGTACTGCGTAGCGCCTGGCGGTTGTTAAAAGATAGCGTAAATGAATTACTGGAAGGCGCTCCGCTTACATTGGATATTGCCGCATTGCAGCGCCATCTCAGCCGGGATATCCCCGAAGTTCGCAATGTGCATCATGTACACGTCTGGATGGTAGGTGAAAAACCGGTCATGACGCTGCATGTGCAGGTAGTCCCGCCGCACGATCACGACGCCCTGCTGGAGCGTATTCAACATTTCCTGATTCATCACTACCAGATTGAACACGCCACGATCCAGATGGAATATCAGCCATGCAATGGGCCAGACTGCCACCTGTATCAGGGCGTGTCCGGCCATGCACATCATCACCATTAATGGGACAGCGCGTGGGAACCACGTTCACGCGCGCTGTTAATCCACATCCTGCTGCCGTTCAGGGCGATAACCGTCAGGATCATATATTCCAGTGACATGGCATATACGCCTTGCAGAGCAAAGATCACGACGCTAATGACGTTAATGATCACCCACAACAGCCAGTTTTCAACGTATTTGCGCGTCATCAGGATCATCGCCACAATCGACAACACCATCATGCAGGAGTCCCAGAACGGGAATGCATCGGGTTGCAACTCAGGAGCCGCCACCTGTAATCCCAGCCCCTGCATAATATTCACGGCAACACGTGTCAAAAAAGCAAACACCGGATCGATATAGACCGACATCAGGCCAATCGCCACCACGCAAGCAGCCAGCCAACCGATCGCTTTCGGTAACGGCAACCAGCGTATTTTCAGCTCTGCCTCATGCTGGCTGGTTTGCCGGGACCAGGCATACCAGCCGTAGATATTCGCGGCAAAAAAGAAAACCTGCAGCAACAGGCTGGCATAGAGCTGGATCTGAAAGAAAATAATCGCAAACAGCGTGACGTTTATCAGTCCGAAGAAGTAATTACTGATTTTCTCAAGGCTCGCAAGGCCAATACACAATAACCCGGCGATCGTCCCCACGGCTTCGATCCACGACAGATCGTAACCGCCCGCACCGATCGGAATATGTACCAGAATGTTCTGCGTGCTAAAAAAGTCCATCTTTTCCCCCAGAGCAAATAAATTAATTAAGCTCGAAGTGTAGCCGCAAATTCCAACATGCGGTTTAACGGCAGCAATGCACCTTCTCGCAGCGCTGCATCTACATGTATCTCGTGAGCCGCTCCCCCGTGCTCCAGCCCCTCAGCAATCGCCTTGAGGCCGTTCATCGCCATCCACGGACAATGCGCGCAACTGCGACAGGTTGCCCCTTCGCCAGCCGTTGGCGCTTCAAGCAACTCTTTATCCGGAACCGCTTGCTGCATTTTGTAAAAAATACCCCGGTCTGTCGCCACTATCAGTTGCTGGTGCGGTAACGATTTAGCTGCGTTGATTAACTGACTGGTTGACCCGACCGCATCGGCCATATCAACGATGGACTGAGGTGACTCCGGGTGCACCAGCACGGCGGCATCGGGGTAAAGCCCCTTCATACGCGTTAATGCCTGGGTTTTGAATTCATCGTGGACAATACAGGCCCCCTGCCAACAGAGCACATCTGCGCCGGTCTGTTTTTGCACGTAGTTGCCCAGATGTCTGTCCGGGGCCCAGATGATTTTTTCACCTAAACTATCAAGATGCTCAATAAGTTCAACCGCAATACTGGAGGTCACAACCCAGTCGGCACGCGCTTTAACTGCCGCTGAGGTATTGGCGTAAACCACCACGGTGCGATCCGGATGCGCGTCGCAAAATGCGCTGAACGCATCAATTGGACAACCCAGATCTAATGAACATTCCGCCTGCAGGGTCGGCATCAGGATGGTCTTTTCCGGGCTGAGAATTTTGGCGGTCTCTCCCATAAACCTCACGCCCGCAACCAACAGCGTAGAAGCGGGATGTTTTGAGCCAAACCGCGCCATCTCCAGAGAATCAGAAATACAGCCGCCGGTCTCTTCGGCCAACTGTTGGATTTCAGGATCGGTGTAATAGTGCGCGACCATAACAGCATCTCGCTCTTTTAGCAGGCGCTTGATTTTTTCACGGTAAAATTGTTTTTCATCCACACTCAGCGGTGCTGGCTTCGGCGGGAACGGATAAATTGCTGCTTCAGGATCAAACATCACGCTCATCTTGCTTTCTCGTTTTACTAGCTTAACGAAATAACCGATTAAAAGCGTGACGCACGCCATATTCGGTTCGATTTGTTTTATATGCTAAACAAGATAGCGGATTAGCGCAGAAAAGTCACAATAATTGCGTGTGATGAGTGCCGGATGGCGACTGGCGTTAGGCCTGAACCTGCTGCAGGTTCGAATCTTGTAAATCGCAGATAGCAAAAAGGCGCCTTTAGGGCGCCTTTTTACATTGGTGGGTCGTGCAGGATTCGAACCTGCGACCAATTGATTAAAAGTCAACTGCTCTACCAACTGAGCTAACGCCCCCTTATGGGGTTTACTTCTTGATACTTTCAGGATGGTGGGTCGTGCAGGATTCGAACCTGCGACCAATTGATTAAAAGTCAACTGCTCTACCAACTGAGCTAACGACCCGCTCGGATGTCACCTGACAAATTTTTACTCGGAACCACCAGAAATTGGTGGGGCGTGCAGGATTCGAACCTGCGACCAATTGATTAAAAGTCAACTGCTCTACCAACTGAGCTAACGACCCACTTTTTTCGCCGCTTTCAGGCTGTTTGATATCCCTTGGCAACGGCGGCATATATTACTGATTTCAGATTTTAGCGCAACAAAAATTTCGAGGTAAATAACTCAACTGCTTAGGAATCACACGACGCGACCAGAAATAACACGATTTCTGGTCGCATGGTGGTCATTACATCGCGTTAAGGCGTTTTTGCGCTTGTGATACTACGCTGGATACTACTTACTAACTGAGTTAGTGGTGGGTCGTGCAGGATTCGAACCTGCG
>NZ_SZWZ01000016.1:0-536 GCF_005281025.1 Citrobacter sp. wls714
ACGGGAGACACACGGCGGGTGCTAACGTCCGTCGTGAAGAGGGAAACAACCCAGACCGCCAGCTAAGGTCCCAAAGTCATGGTTAAGTGGGAAACGATGTGGGAAGGCACAGACAGCCAGGATGTTGGCTTAGAAGCAGCCATCATTTAAAGAAAGCGTAATAGCTCACTGGTCGAGTCGGCCTGCGCGGAAGATGTAACGGGGCTAAACCATGCACCGAAGCTGCGGCAGCGACACTATGTGTTGTTGGGTAGGGGAGCGTTCTGTAAGCCGTTGAAGGTGTCCTGTGAGGGATGCTGGAGGTATCAGAAGTGCGAATGCTGACATAAGTAACGATAATGCGGGTGAAAAACCCGCACGCCGGAAGACCAAGGGTTCCTGTCCAACGTTAATCGGGGCAGGGTGAGTCGACCCCTAAGGCGAGGCCGAAAGGCGTAGTCGATGGGAAACAGGTTAATATTCCTGTACTTGGTGTTACTGCGAAGGGGGGACGGAGAAGGCTATGTTGGCCGGGCGACGGTTGTCCCGGTTTAAGC
>NZ_SZWZ01000017.1:0-1109 GCF_005281025.1 Citrobacter sp. wls714
GGAAGGTGCGAACAAGTTCCTGATATGAGATCATCATATTCATCCGGAGCGCATCCCAGAGGGACATCATGAGCCATCAACTCACCTTCGCCGATAGTGAATTCAGCACTAAGCGCCGTCAGACCCGAAAAGAGATTTTCCTCTCCCGCATGGAGCAGATTCTGCCATGGCAGAATATGACCGCTGTCATCGAGCCGTTTTATCCCAAGGCGGGCAATGGCCGACGGCCCTATCCGCTGGAGACCATGCTGCGTATTCACTGCATGCAGCATTGGTACAACCTGAGCGACGGTGCCATGGAAGATGCCCTGTACGAAATCGCCTCCATGCGCCTGTTTGCCCGATTATCCCTGGATAGCGCCCTGCCGGATCGCACCACCATCATGAATTTCCGCCACCTGCTCGAGCAGCATCAACTGGCCCGTCAATTGTTCAAGACCATCAATCGCTGGCTGGCCGAAGCAGGCGTCATGATGACCCAAGGCACTTTGGTGGATGCCACCATCATTGAGGCACCCAGCTCTACCAAGAACAAAGAGCAGCAACGCGATCCGGAGATGCATCAGACCAAGAAAGGCAATCAGTGGCACTTTGGCATGAAGGCCCACATTGGTGTCGATGCCAAGAGTGGCCTGACCCACAGCCTAGTCACCACCGCGGCCAACGAGCATGACCTCAATCAGCTGGGTAATCTGCTTCATGGAGAGGAGCAATTTGTCTCAGCCGATGCCGGCTACCAAGGAGCGCCACAGCGCGAGGAGCTGGCCGAGGTGGATGTGGACTGGCCGATCGCCGAGCGTCCCGGCAAGGTAAAAACCTTGAAGCAGCATCCGCGCAAGAACAAAACGGCCATCAACATCGAATACATGAAAGCCAGCATCCGTGCCAGGGTGGAGCACCCGTTTCGCATCATCAAGCGGCAGTTCGGCTTCGTGAAAGCCAGATACAAGGGGCTGCTGAAAAACGATAACCAACTGGCGATGTTATTCACCCTGGCCAACCTGTTTCGGGTGGACCAAATGATACGTCAGTGGGAGAGATCTCAGTAAAAACCGGAAATAACGCCAGAAATGGTGGAAAAAATAGCCTAAATAGGCTGATTCGATGTG
>NZ_SZWZ01000018.1:0-1221 GCF_005281025.1 Citrobacter sp. wls714
TGACCTGCCCCCACGATTAGATACAACACTCAGTTAGTAACGTCGGAATCTTCATTCTCAGAATGACCCTTTCTCCAGCCCGCTGCAAATTCAGACGGTGTCTGATAATTCAGCGTGGAGTGCGGGCGGCATTCGTTATAATCCTGCCGCCAGTCATTAATAATTTTCCTGGCATGAACGATATCGCTGAACCAGTGCTCATTCAAACATTCATCGCGAAATCGTCCGTTAAAGCTCTCAATAAATCCGTTCTGCGTTGGCTTGCCCGGCTGGATTAAGCGCAACTCAACACCATGCTCAAAGGCCCATTGATCCAGTGCACGGCAAGTGAACTCCGGCCCCTGGTCAGTTCTTATCGTCGCCGGATAGCCTCGAAACAGTGCAATGCTGTCCAGAATACGCGTGACCTGAACGCCTGAAATCCCAAAGGCAACAGTGACCGTCAGGCATTCCTTTGTGAAATCATCGACGCAGGTAAGACACTTGATCCTGCGACCGGTGGAAAGTGCGTCCATGACGAAATCCATCGACCAGGTCAGATTGGGCGCCGCCGGACGGAGCAGCGGCAGACGTTCTGTTGCCAGCCCTTTACGACGTCTTCTGCGTTTTACGCCCAGGCCACTGAGGTGATAAAGCCGGTACACGCGCTTATGATTAACATGAAGCCCTTCACGGCGCAGCAACTGCCAAATACGACGGTAGCCAAAACGCCTGCGCTCCAGTGCCAGCTCAGTGATGCGCCCTGATAAATGCGCATCAGCAGCCGGACGGTGAGCCTCATAGCGGCAGGTCGACAGGGATAAACCTGTAAGCCTGCAGGCACGACGTTGCGACAGACCGGTCGCATCACACATCAACATCACGGCTTCCCGCTTCTGGTCTGTCGTCAGTACTTTCGCCCAAGAGCCACCTGAAGCGCCTCTTTATCCAGCATGGCTTCGGCAAGCAGCTTCTTGAGTCTGGCGTTCTCTTCCTCAAGCGACTTCAGGCGCTTAACTTCAGGCACCTCCATACCGCCATACTTCTTACGCCAGATGTAAAACGTGGCATCGGAAATGGCATGCTTGCGGCAGAGTTCACGGGCGGGTACCCCAGCTTCGGCTTCGCGGAGAATACTGATGATCTGTTCGTCGGAAAAACGCTTCTTCATGGGGATGTCCTCATGTGGCTTATGAAGACATTACTAACATCGGGGTGTACTAATCAACGGGGAGCAGGTCA
>NZ_SZWZ01000099.1:0-1391 GCF_005281025.1 Citrobacter sp. wls714
AAAAACCGAGTTTTTACACAGCCTGTGCCTGGAGCGGACGTTGCTAACAGCGTAGTGTGTTAATCTATAGGGCGCAGGTCAGCTGATCTCTAATCAACTGTTTGAATTCTTGAGGAGCAGTAATATGGCAGTAGTTCCTAGACAAAACGCACCAAGTAAAAAAAAGATCTGGCAGTACTGGATTGACAATGGAATTCAAAGAGGTTTGGATGATACGCGCTATGATAATGCGTGTGATTTCAATGTATGTGTCTGCTGTGGCCGCGAATCCTCAAAATTGGAGAGGGCGCATATTATCCCTCACTCACTAGGCGGAAGTAATGATGTCTCAAATTATATTCTGCTATGCAATAAATGTCATAGAGAAAGCCCAGATATTGCTAATGAATCTGTGCTTATTGAATGGATGAATGAGCAACCTACTGAAATGGAAAGCATGTTAAGACTAATCCAACAGGAAATGGATAAATATAATAAAGAAACTCAAATGACAGTTAATGAAATTCTTATCAAAGAAATTTTCAGTGAGTTGTTCAAAAAGGCAGGAGCACATGGTGGTAGAATTTCTGATGCAACCAAGGTGTATATTGTTAGGGAAGCTTTGAAAAAAATATTTAGTCAGGCCACTTTATAAATTAAAATAATTATAGTCATTCAGATTGACCGGTCTATTTAATGTTAAGTTTTACTTTGCATTAGATTTAAATTTTCTTTTAAGGAAATGCCCGCTCTTCGCTCAAAACTGCCTTTCAGGAAAGCTTAATGCGAGATTTTACCTGGCCCTAAGAGCGCTACTTTACAAAATGAAGTAAAACAAAGCCTTCATCTTTTGTTAACATCTGTTTTCCTGCGGGTATCAATCATTCTGATATACATCTCCCTAAATTCCTTATTCTGCTTGATTACCATTTCCTTGGGCAAGGATGCACGCTCATTATTCCATTCATTAACGATATCCTCGCACTCCTTATAAGCATCATTAACAATATTCTCAGCAGGAATCGTCGTGTTGATATAGGGAATAGTATGTTTGTTCAAGCATCTAGAGATGGGAGGACCATAATCATGGTCTTCGGCATGTAGGGGAAGAGCGAAAAGCAATGTAAACAGTGTTATAAATCTCATTTTCAGTTTTTCCTTGTAGAGACAATGTGGCCAGAAACGCCTGCCCTCTACAATAATATCGATTTTATGATGAATAGTTAGTCGCTGAAGAAAGTTATTATGCATATTCTATGACGGCATTACACAATGCCAGCCAAGTGAAAGCCATCCTATCTCAAAATCAGCTTGCGAAAGTTACAATGTCCGCTCCTCGCTCATAGCGGACCTTCAGCTCAGGTAACTTGTCCACTTCGTGCCCAGGCTGTGTAAAAACTCGGTTTTTTCAG
>NZ_SZWZ01000020.1:0-1196 GCF_005281025.1 Citrobacter sp. wls714
TGGAGCTGAAATCAGTCGAAGATACCAGCTGGCTGCAACTGTTTATTAAAAACACAGCACTGTGCAAACACGAAAGTGGACGTATACGGTGTGACGCCTGCCCGGTGCCGGAAGGTTAATTGATGGGGTTATCCGTAAGGAGAAGCTCTTGATCGAAGCCCCGGTAAACGGCGGCCGTAACTATAACGGTCCTAAGGTAGCGAAATTCCTTGTCGGGTAAGTTCCGACCTGCACGAATGGCGTAATGATGGCCAGGCTGTCTCCACCCGAGACTCAGTGAAATTGAACTCGCTGTGAAGATGCAGTGTACCCGCGGCAAGACGGAAAGACCCCGTGAACCTTTACTATAGCTTGACACTGAACACTGGTCCTTGATGTGTAGGATAGGTGGGAGGCTTTGAAGTGTGGACGCCAGTCTGCATGGAGCCATCCTTGAAATACCACCCTTTAATGGCTGGTGTTCTAACGTGGGCCCGTAATCCGGGTTGCGGACAGTGTCTGGTGGGTAGTTTGACTGGGGCGGTCTCCTCCCAAAGAGTAACGGAGGAGCACGAAGGTTAGCTAATCCTGGTCGGACATCAGGAGGTTAGTGCAAAGGCATAAGCTAGCTTGACTGCGAGAGTGACGGCTCGAGCAGGTGCGAAAGCAGGTCTTAGTGATCCGGTGGTTCTGAATGGAAGGGCCATCGCTCAACGGATAAAAGGTACTCCGGGGATAACAGGCTGATACCGCCCAAGAGTTCATATCGACGGCGGTGTTTGGCACCTCGATGTCGGCTCATCACATCCTGGGGCTGAAGTAGGTCCCAAGGGTATGGCTGTTCGCCATTTAAAGTGGTACGCGAGCTGGGTTTAGAACGTCGTGAGACAGTTCGGTCCCTATCTGCCGTGGGCGCTGGAGAATTGAGGGGGGCTGCTCCTAGTACGAGAGGACCGGAGTGGACGCATCACTGGTGTTCGGGTTGTCATGCCAATGGCACTGCCCGGTAGCTAAATGCGGAAAAGATAAGTGCTGAAAGCATCTAAGCACGAAACTTGCCCCGAGATGAGTTCTCCCTGAGACTTTAAGTCTCCTGAAGGAACGTTGAAGACGACGACGTTGATAGGTCGGGTGTGTAAGTGTAGCGATACATTGAGCTAACCGATACTAATGAACCGTGAGGCTTAACCTTACAACGCCGAAGATGTTTTGGCGAA
>NZ_SZWZ01000021.1:0-1759 GCF_005281025.1 Citrobacter sp. wls714
CAGGCTGTGTAAAAACTCGGTTTTTTCAGTATCTGAGGACTAACACCAGCAGGGATGCAAGATATTCCTGATATGGGCTGTATTCGCAGTGATTTGTATGTTGAGGCAAAACGAGACTTTGTGGCTTGATATGGAGTACTAATGGCCAGTTATTAGGAGTTAAAGCGGCCACTGCCGCTAGCTGCATCGTTCTCGCAGCTTAATGGCCAATCCTTCGGCCCCCCAGATGGACATCATCCTCTTCAGGTTATAAGCCAGTACATGCAGACTGATTTCTGTGCTGACGTTTTTAAACCGTTGCGTCAGGAAGTGAGTCGCTCCCATCCACATCTTAATTGTCCCGAACGGATGCTCTACCGTTTGCTTTCGCACGACAGCTGTTTGTGGCGATGCATTAAGCCTGGCTTGCATGTCTTCCATTTCTGCTTCATGAACCCAGCGCCTTATACGCCTCGGATCGCGTTTTGATGTGGTGCACCTTGACCGCTGACTGCAATCGCGACAGGCAATATTGTTAAAGTACATTTGCTGTTCTAAACCATCCTCAACCATCGTAAATCGGTTCTGAAGTTCTTCACCCATCGGGCAAATATAAATATCTTTTTCCTGGTCATATTTGAACAATGAACGATTGAAAAGACCTTTACGGTCAGCGCCAGAGGTATCGCCTTTTGGTACTAAGGCTACGGCACCTAAGTCCTGCGTTGCTTTAATATCTCCCCGGCTGTAATAACCTTTATCAGCCAGTACGGTAATATCCGCTTTGCCAACTGCTTCCTGCGCTAATTTGGTCACCGCTGTTAGCTGACCACGGTCTGGTGTATTCGTTACTTCATGCGCAACAATCAGGTGATATTTAGCATCAACGGCAGTCTGAACGTTATAGCTCACCTGGCGGTTAACATTGTTTATCTTCATTAACCGGGAATCAGGATCTGTCAGTGACAGCTGCTTATCAGGGTGCTGCACAACGGCCTGCTGAATTTTCTTGAGTTCTTTCAGACGCTTTTGCAGCCATGCCAGTTTCGCAGTTGTTAAACATGCATTTTTTTCGGGCTCCGCAGCCTTGTCAGCTTCATCGAGCTTATTCAGGTAAAGAGCAATACTTTGCTCAACCCTTTCAATGTGGCCTTTTGTTTTCTGGGGCGTGAAATTGTTCGATTTGCTGTTTACCGCCTTGAACTTACTACCATCAATGGCAACCACCACATCGGTGAACATCTGCATCTGCCGACACAGATCAATGAAAGTGCGGCAAGCATTTTTGATGCCTTTACCATTGTTTTTTCTGAAGTCTGCAATGGTTTTAAAATCAGGTGTTAATCGTTCAAGTAACCACATCAATTCAACGTTACGATGGGCTTCTTTCTCTAACCGGCGGGATGACTGGATGCGGTTCAGGTATCCATAAATGTAAAGCTTCAGCATGGTTGCGGGATGATATCCAGGCCGCCCGGTTTGCTTTGCATTAACGCGCTCAAAGCCAAGTGTATCAAGCTCTAGTTCATCAACAAAGACGTCAATAACTCTGACAGGGTTGTCTTCTGTGACAAAATCATCCAGCACTTCAGGGAGCAACGTCACCTGATGTCTGCCTTGACCTTTGATATGTTGAGTCATACCTGCACCCGCTTTATTTAATCGTATGATTCTAATTTTATTAAATAAAGTAAGTTTCTGCATTGGTTTATCAAGAATGGTTGATCATATAAAACCACTACTTAGACCAAAAAGTGATCAGTAGTTTTCACACAGCCTG
>NZ_SZWZ01000012.1:0-2366 GCF_005281025.1 Citrobacter sp. wls714
AAATGACCTGCTTATTCGCACCTTCCCTGACTGCCCCCACACACACCATAACAGGGATATCCCCAGCAACCTGTTTTGCCAGAGTCGCGACACGTTTGCGCTGCTCCGGGGTTAGATAGGCGTAGCTACCGGTAGACCCCAGAATACCCATTGAATCCACCCGTGCCGTCGTAAGGCGGGCCAAAATATTATTGAATCCCTTTTCATCGACGCCGTTGGAGGTAACAGGGGTCATTGGGAAAGCAGACAAGCCGGTGAACATGGTGTTTCTCCTCAATGGTATTACGGTTGTTGCTCTTCAATGAGAGTTACGTCAACCCGCAGACCTGGCATCATTGCTTCGAGGCCATCGGTCAGCATCTTCCCGGCTTCGTGAAGTTTTTCCAGTGGCATTTGCGGCAGACTCTCCAGAATAAACCACATGTGCTGTGCTTCCACATCTAAGCGGGTTCTGACTCCTTGTCGCCAGTTCCAGCGACGGCAGGTCACACCGGCATCATCACGCCAGATAACTTCACCTTGCGAAGGATATTCAACGGCGATTTCACCCTCTTTTACCGTATCAAACGGCTCAGTGCCTGTTGCCACAACGAGGCGTGGTAGCCCCTGATAGGCAGCAATGTTCTCGCCCCCCACCGGCACGGCGTAGCGAAGGCTAACGGCATTATAGAGATCAACGATGGGGTCAAGTGCTGGCATCGCGCCGTCACGTAATACACGCTTACGTAACGCATCAGCTGAACAAGGGGTGCGTTTAGGCTTAGCGCCAAACGTCTGAAAAATCTCAGCCCATGCAGCTAAATGCGATTCTGCCCACTCAGGCTCACCGACAAGAACCGCTTCACAAGCTTCTCTCAGCGCTGTTTCACCAATATCAGGGTTCAGCACCGGCGCAGCGTTTACATAGATACTGAGTGCCCGGAAACCGGGTGCAATACGATAAATTTCAGGGGCAATTGACGGAGATACTGTTAACACGGAATAATCCTGTAATGACCAATTTAAATCATGATAATGACCAATGACTAAAAAAGTCAATTTAATGACCGATGCTGGTTCGATTGCCAGCACAGTAAATGAAGCTGTATCTCAGCGGATTAAGCTGTATCGCAAACAAAAAAAAATCTCCCTTGATGAACTCTCCCGCCGGGCGGGCGTCAGCAAGGGTGCACTGGTTGAAATTGAGGGGTGCCGGGCAAATCCCAGTATTGCTCTGTTGTGCCGCCTGGCCGTCGCGATGGGGGTTTCGGTGGCAGACTTTGTGGATGTCAGTTCGAAACCAACGGTGCATCTCATCGCTGAAGAGGAAATCCCCGAATTATGGCAAGGCGAAAAAGGCGGACGAGCCAGACTGCTTGCAGGATCAGGTGGCCCTGATATGACCGAGATGTGGATGTGGGAAATGCAACCGGGGGAAAAGTTTGCTTCCCCCGGCCACACAGATGGAACGCTTGAATTGTTTTACGTCCAGGAAGGCACACTCACACTGGGTGTACAAGATCACCTGTATCAAGTGAACACCAACTGTTCGGCAACCGCGAGAACAGACGTTGCGCATTGCTATGAAAACCGAGGAGCGAGCCCATTGGTGTTCATCATGACGGTACATGAGAAATCATCCTGAGAGTTACCCAACATACCGTTCGGTCCTGTCTCGTCACATATTCGTTTACAAGGAGTTAATCAGTGGATAACCCGCATCTCAGTTTTACTAAAGACCTGTTTACGGTCACAACCGATCCCGCCTTTTTTGAGCTGGAAGCCATTCATGATTACCTTTCGCAATCGTCCTGGGCTCCTGGTATTGATATAGAAACGGTCAGTGTATCTATCCAGAACAGCCTTTGTTTTGGCCTACTGGATGGCACAAGACAGATCGGTTTCGCCCGTCTGGTGACAGACTTTGCCACTTTTGGTTATTTGTGCGACGTCTACGTGCTGAACGACTATCAGAAAAGTGGCCTCGGTCGTTGGTTGATTGAATGCTGTCACGCCCATCCATTGATGTCACGCCTGCGACGGATAATGCTGGTCACTGACAGCGCCCCTTGGCTATACCAGAAAATGGGGTATCTCCCGTTGAACCGACCAGACTTTGTCTGGCAGATCAACCGACCAGACATGTATCGTAAAACCGAAGGTAAATGAAGACTGTTTGGAGAGTAATATAGACTGTCAATCCGTAGGGCTGAGCATCTGCTGCGGAATAATTTGGCATATTCGCGAGACAACGTTGAGACGTCTGCTTGAGGCCCGGAACTTAATGTCAACTTAGCCATAGCCCATCTTCCACTTCTTTGCGCTATCTCGTTTATGAACCTAGTCATTCCGGGTATCATTGAATCGCCACGGGTTTAACAGACACC
>NZ_SZWZ01000030.1:0-1229 GCF_005281025.1 Citrobacter sp. wls714
TGAATCGCCACAGATAATCTAGACACTTCCGAGCCGTTGATAATACTGGTTTTCATATTCTGTCGGTGACATCTGATCGCTAGAACCATGCCGACGCTTACTGTTATAAAACATTTCGATGTAATCAAAAATATCACTGCGGGCTTCTTCCCGCGTTCCGTAGATCTTTTTCTTTATCCGTTCGCGTTTCAACAACTGGAAAAAGCTTTCTGCAACCGCATTATCATGGCAGTTACCGCGACGGCTCATGCTGCCCTCCAGGCCGTGTGATTTCAGGAAAGACTGCCACTCATGGCTTGTGTACTGACTGCCCTGATCCGAATGAACCAGCACCTGTTTTTGGGGATTACGCCGCCATACAGCCATCAGCAGTGCGTTCAGGACAATGTCCTTTGTCATCCGGGATTGCATGGACCAGCCGATAATTTTGCGTGAGAACAGATCAACAACCACAGCAAGATACAGCCAGCCTTCGTGGGTCCTGATGTAGGTTATGTCTGTTACCCAACGCTCATCAGGAGCATCCGGATTGAACTGTCGCTGGAGCCTGTTGGGCGACACGATACTGGCCTCGCCTTTACGTGCCCGCGGGCTCCGGTATCCGACCTGAGCCTTTATCCCGACACGTTTCATCAGTCGCCAGACTCTGTTCACTCCGCACTGTTGCCCGCTGTCCCGCAGATCCAGATGGATTTTGCGATAACCATAGACGCATCCCGATTCCAGCCAGAACTGTTTAATCTGTCCTGTCAGTCTCAGGTCTGCCTGATGGCGTTGAGAATGCGGCTGCTGAAGCCAGGCGTAAAAACCACTGGGATGAACATCCAGCACCCGACAGAGCAGGCGAACAGGCCAGCAACAGGTGTTGTCACGGATAAAGGCGTACCTCAGTCGGACAGCTTTGCGAAGTACGCCGCGGCTTTTTTTAATATGTCCCGTTCGTCGGTAACCCGCTTCAGCTCTTTCTGGAGACGACGGATCTCGGCCTGAGCATCTGACTGTTCTTTATTAGTGGAAGAATCCGGACCGTACTTCTTTATCCAGGCGTAAAGGCTGTGGGTGGTGATATCGAGACGTGTTGCCACGCTGGCAACAGAATAACCGCGATCAACAACCTGTTTGACTGCTTCAGTTTTAAACTCTTCGGGATAACGCTTACCGCTCATGGGCACCTCTCTTTAAGCCATCTTAAATGACTCTGAGGTGTCTGTTAAACCCGTGGCGATTCA
>NZ_SZWZ01000056.1:0-2591 GCF_005281025.1 Citrobacter sp. wls714
GCGAACAAAATACCGCCAGGGATTGCCATTAATGAAGCCGCCAGCAGGTAATCAATGGGTACGCCAAGGCCGGCGTAACCAATCATTGTTGAACCAGCAATGGAAGCCATTCCACTACAAATTGCGGTAAACAGCTCATTACGATTGAGGCGGTCCATAAAGGGTTTGACGATCGCCGGGATCTCATTTTGCCCGAGGAAAATCGTGGTGACAGCCACGAAAGACTCGATCTTACTGATGTTCAGCGCCTTCTGGAAAATACCACCGAGAACGCGGATGAGCCATCCCATCACGCCGATGTAATACAACAGACTTACCAGTGCGGTAATAAAAATAATCGCGGGAAGTACTCGAAATGCAAACACAAAACCGGCGCCATTAAAAACCTTATCCATTTCAGGTCCTGCCAGGGAACCGAAAATAAAGGCGCTACCAGCATCACTGTAAGTCATAACCTTATGAACCCCCAGCGCCGCCTGCTCGGCCAGCCATTTCCCCGGCGGAAAATAGAGCATCACACCGCCAATGGCAACCTGCAGGATCAACGCCGCCCCTACGGTACGCAGATTGATACGCTTTTTATTTACTGACAACAGAAATGCAATTATCAGTAATACTCCCATCCCCAGAACACTTCTCATTATGTCCATAATGATCTTCCCGACATGCCAGGTGTGAACTCGTTACGGGCGACTGCTCACTGCCCATCAGGTGTCAACCGGCCTGTACCACGACTGTACAGACCGGTTGTAGCGTCAGAGATACATGCGCACACACTCTTCAACTAAATCCCAGAACCAGACGGTATCAATGGTGATCCCAACTTTCGTATTCGCAGGTTTTCCCAACACTCCCAGCTCATCGCAGACGGTACGTCCATAGCATGGACCGCTATTGACATCGACTTCGACGTACATGTCCTGTGTTTTGATTCCCTGAGGATTAATCAAATATCCGATACAGGTTGCGTCATGCACCGGGCCTCCGGCCAGACCATAGTTTTCATATTGCGTTTTGAGGGTAAAGTTCATGATGTCGCCGAATAATTGCCCAGCCGGTCCTCCCGCATTTTCCATCCGGGCAATAACCTCAGCGGTACAAACGGTCTGATTGGTGAGATCAAGTCCCATCATCACTAATGGCACACCGGAGGTGAAGACAACACGGGCAGCTTCGGGGTCAGCAAAGATATTAAACTCTGCGGAAGGCGTAAAATTACCGGTACCGTATGCGCCGCCCATCAGCACGATCTCACGGATTTTCGGTAAAATAGCAGGCTGCATGCGCATCGCCACGGCAATGTTACTCAATGGCCCGACCGGCACCAATGTAATATCGCCATCGCTAGCCATGAGTGTATCTATTATATATTTCACTGCATTAATGCTTTCTGCTTTACGGATCAGCGGTGCAAACACCGGGCCATCCAGACCAGATTCACCATGAATATTATCTGCGACAATCTGCTTACGCATAATAGGTTGTGGCATACCAGCATAAACCGGCACATTAATATTAAGTTTCTGGCATACATTTAATCCATTCACTAATGTTTTATCCAGTGTCTGGTTGCCAGCAACAATAGTAATGCCCAGTAATTCAATTGCAGGATGTCTTGCCGCCATCATCATTGCAATAGCATCATCGTGTCCGGGGTCGCAATCCAGAATAATTTTTCTTCTTTCCATTTCTTATTTCCTCTGTTCGCTGGTAGGGTATTTTCGTCTTATCAAATAAACCAAAAGCATGACGATGCTAGAATCATAGCGACAGAAAACGTATGCTGAATATGAGAAATCTCATACCGGGAAACCATTGTGAAAGAAATCCAAAATGATGCTCTCAGGCAGCAACTCATTGACCAAACAGGCTATACAGAATGCTTCTTTGTTGATGTTTCACGTGATACCCGGTTGTTCCATGTTGCAGCCGGAGACTACATTGTGCGGGAGGGAAACCAGCCGTCATATCTGTTTTACCTGGCTCGCGGGCGTGCCAAGCTGTATGCCACATTACCTAACGGCAGGGTGTCATTGATTGACTTCTTCGGTGCCCCTTGTTTTATTGGTGAGATTGAGTTAGTTGACGCCAACCATGAACCTCGTGCCGTTCAGGCCATAGAAGAATGCTGGTGTTTGGTGCTGCCCATGAAACAATATCGTCCGCTACTACTAAATGATGCCATTTTTCTGCGTCAGCTTTGCGTCTCGTTAAGTCGCAAAAATTACCGTAATATTGTCTCGCTGACCCAGAATCAATCATTTCCTTTGGTTAACCGTCTGGCCGCATTTATTTTATTGACGCAGCATGACGATCTGTATCAAGAAAAACATACGCAGGCAGCAGAATATATGGGTGTAACCTATCGCCATTTATTATATGTCATTGCACAATTTACGCGCGAAGGCCTGTTATTAAAACAAAAGAATGGTTATACAATTAATGATAAAAAGAAAATGATCGAACTGGCGCTTGAGATGGATCCAGAGAATAATTTTACTGATATCATTCATTAATAAAAGCGCGCCAGTTTTTGCTGACGCGCTTTTATTTTATACCAGTCCGATAAAGAAACCCGCTATGGTGGCGCT
>NZ_SZWZ01000057.1:0-1268 GCF_005281025.1 Citrobacter sp. wls714
CGCTGGCAACAAAGGATAAGGGTTGCGCTCGTTGCGGGACTTAACCCAACATTTCACAACACGAGCTGACGACAGCCATGCAGCACCTGTCTCAGAGTTCCCGAAGGCACCAAAGCATCTCTGCTAAGTTCTCTGGATGTCAAGAGTAGGTAAGGTTCTTCGCGTTGCATCGAATTAAACCACATGCTCCACCGCTTGTGCGGGCCCCCGTCAATTCATTTGAGTTTTAACCTTGCGGCCGTACTCCCCAGGCGGTCGACTTAACGCGTTAGCTCCGGAAGCCACGCCTCAAGGGCACAACCTCCAAGTCGACATCGTTTACGGCGTGGACTACCAGGGTATCTAATCCTGTTTGCTCCCCACGCTTTCGCACCTGAGCGTCAGTCTTTGTCCAGGGGGCCGCCTTCGCCACCGGTATTCCTCCAGATCTCTACGCATTTCACCGCTACACCTGGAATTCTACCCCCCTCTACAAGACTCTAGCCTGCCAGTTTCGGATGCAGTTCCCAGGTTGAGCCCGGGGATTTCACATCCGACTTGACAGACCGCCTGCGTGCGCTTTACGCCCAGTAATTCCGATTAACGCTTGCACCCTCCGTATTACCGCGGCTGCTGGCACGGAGTTAGCCGGTGCTTCTTCTGCGAGTAACGTCAATTGCTGTGGTTATTAACCACAACACCTTCCTCCTCGCTGAAAGTACTTTACAACCCGAAGGCCTTCTTCATACACGCGGCATGGCTGCATCAGGCTTGCGCCCATTGTGCAATATTCCCCACTGCTGCCTCCCGTAGGAGTCTGGACCGTGTCTCAGTTCCAGTGTGGCTGGTCATCCTCTCAGACCAGCTAGGGATCGTCGCCTAGGTGAGCCGTTACCCCACCTACAAGCTAATCCCATCTGGGCACATCCGATGGCAAGAGGCCCGAAGGTCCCCCTCTTTGGTCTTGCGACATTATGCGGTATTAGCTACCGTTTCCAGTAGTTATCCCCCTCCATCGGGCAGTTTCCCAGACATTACTCACCCGTCCGCCACTCGTCACCCGAGAGCAAGCTCTCTGTGCTACCGTTCGACTTGCATGTGTTAGGCCTGCCGCCAGCGTTCAATCTGAGCCATGATCAAACTCTTCAATTTAAGTTTGATGCTCGTGAATTAAACTTCGTAATGAATTACGTGTTCACTCAGAGACTTGGTATTCATTTTTCGTCTTGCGACGTTAAGAATCCGTATCTTCGAGTGCCCACACAGATTGTCTGATAAATTGTTAAAGA
>NZ_SZWZ01000022.1:0-643 GCF_005281025.1 Citrobacter sp. wls714
GACCAGAAACTGGTGCTCTGTGATGACGTGGCCGGGATTTCCACGCTGGGTGAGATGCCCTTTAACCCGAATACCCGCGAAGTCGCCACGGAATGCATCAGTGAGTTCCATTACCGGGCGCAGGTACGCCCTTCATCAGTGGAAAACCAGGATTACACCTTCAAAACACCAGGATGGCCCGGTTACTTCAGCCACCATGCCACAAACCTGAACGGTCAGCGCACCCAGTATGAAATCTTTGATTATCCGGGACGCTTCAAGGACGTACAGCACGGTCAGGACTTTGCCCGCTACCAGGCTGAAGGCCACCGGCAGGATGCTGAAACCGCTGCCTGCGAGAGTAACTCCCCGAAACTGTGGCCCGGAAAACGGTTCACCCTCACCGGTCATCCATCACGCACGCTGAACCGGGAGTGGCAGGGGACAGGCAGTGTGCTGAAAGGAAAGCAGCCACAGGTATCCCGGCTGACCGGACGTGGCGCTCCTCCCCCCTGCCAAAACCTTCCGTTGACGGTCCACAGAGCGCCATTGTCACCGGTCCGGCGGGTGAGGAAATCTTCTGCGATGAGCATGGTCGTGTCCGGGTACGTTTTCACTGGGACCGTTACTGCCCGGGAAACGAAGACAGCTCCTGCTGGATACG
>NZ_SZWZ01000058.1:0-3616 GCF_005281025.1 Citrobacter sp. wls714
AAATGGTTAAGTGTTGGCGATGCGACATTAAGGTCACAAATTACTGACCCAAACGGTTCCGTTTACTATCCAGAATTACAAGTTGCCAGATGGCGTGATGATGGAGATGCACGAGGTTGGGGGGTGTTTCCTGACGGAACGGACGTAACAGCCAAGATGTGTGCATGGCTTGATGCTGTTAATGGTGATTACTCGCAGCTCGTGCAATATGGCCGGTATAGAAACCGAGGGTATCTTCCGCCTGGTGATTATGTTGTATCAACAGTAAATCTTACAGGCAACCACGCGTTGCTTGGACGATTCATTATTAGGGCTGAGATTGTTTTTGAGGGTAGAGTACCAAATGGTGAGTTTACGCTTCTGCACGTTAAGGGGTTAACTGTAAGTGGGTTGTCGTGCAAAAACTACATAGCGCAAGGTATACAACATTGTAGATCTGTCAGGATTGATACAACAGGCGATATTACTCTAAAGGGTTCTACCACGCCGATGAACATTCCTGGATTGGCAACATGGGGTGGTGGTTCATATTGGAATGAATTTTCAAATATTAAATCAGGGAATACATCAGGTGGCGGCTCTGTATTGCTAAATATATATGAAGGATCTGTTAATCACAACACCTTTATACAGACTAGTTGTGCTGGAGTTAAAATTCTTGGGTCAAGAGATGGTGCTGAATGTTACGAAAATACATTTATTAACATAGATACAGCAGGAACATCAGATTATATTCTTGATAATCAAACAACGTTAAATCAGAAGAATAACGTAATTGGTTTGCATTGTGAAGTTACTGGTAATGGACAGGTTAGAGGAAATTGGAACATATCATCATATAGGGTTCAATATGGAAATATGGCATCTACTTTAAGCCATATGAACTCAGTTGTTGGATCAGAACATAAATCTAATCAGCAGGGCGGTGATTTTATATCAATGTCAGGTGTTAATCTTTGCCCTAGCGGTGATTGGAGCATTATAAATAACTCTGGCTTCCCAATTGATTATGGTAATAACAATGTAATTCCTTCTGAATTCGTTTTGTTTAATGATGTAAATGAACCGTCTGGTTCTGGTAGATGCTATGGAGTATCTAATGCAAGTGCAAGAGCAAGGATTTATGTGAACCTTACCAGGACCTTAACAGGATATATTAGGGGAGCATTTTTTTTTAGAGGTGATATTCCTGTTGAAATAACAATAGAAAGTACGGATGGACTTGAATCCAACACTTTCTATCAAGATCCTTCCAAGTATTATTCAATGCAAAATAACTGGAAGCTTTATAAAATAGCAGCTCCAACACTTGATATTTCAAAGGCATATCGCTTACGAATTACAGTCGATGCTGGAAAATCAGGATTGATAGGAGGGAGTTACTTTAGTTCATACAATGCCACTGTACTACCAACATTTTGCGGATGGAGCAAATCATCAGGAAGGCATAATGTGATGCCAAATTATAATGGAGCACCGATAGGGTTTATATTTTATAGAAATACTGCCACGGCATACCCATCCGATCCAACATATGCATGGGTGCATAGGGGTGGAGGGGTATACGGAACAATAAATGTGGTTAGCTGAGTAAAAGGCCGCTTAGCGGCCTTCGTTAAATGCAATAATCGCTACTCCATCTTTAAGATAAATAGAATACATTTCATTTGAAATAAAAGGACTTATTCCTTCACTAATGAAAGTTGATAGCAGTTCTTTATTGCTGCGTTCTATTCCATAGCCGTTTTCAACTCCATCCAGCCCCTTGTTTTTTAGTTGGAATGTTATTAGGAATTCAGTTGAACCCATAACCAGGTATTTGACGGATGGTTTATTTTCTAAAATTAATTTAGTTCTTTCACTTACCTTCATTGTACCAACTGTTAATATTTTATTGATGCCATCTTTATGTAAAAGATCATAAGATACCATGTTTAAAATACTATCTTCGAATTTTGCTTGTTCTTTCATGGCGATTGATGATTGCGCGCTGAATGAAAATGCAACAACGGCAGGAAGAATAGCTATCACTGCCATTTTTTTGCTAACTTGCAAAATAACTAACGATAAAATAACAAATATGCAAGAGAAGCTAACCAGTGTCCTTGCATAAACTGGGGTTTGCTTAAGTAGAATCGTTGGGCCTAATAAAGACATGTAAAATACAAAAATAGATAGAATCAAAATTGAAAGTCTAATTGCGATATCTTTATTGTTTTTATACGTGATAACAATTACACAGATTAAAAAAACAGAGAGAGTTGCAATAAAGTACCACTCAGAACTTCCTCTAATATACGTTCCAATTATTTCATTTAGAATTCTTAAAGATGTTTTTATTCTTTCAATGCCTTCAATATTAAAATCTATCAGCTCAGATCTTTTGTTACTGCCACCCCAAATTTTAACAATCGTTAGCATATATAATGAATAGCTAAGAATGTACACGACCATTCTTTTAAATATTATGGATATTGTATCTTTTAAAGAAATGTTTTTGATTGAGAAAATTGCTATCAACTCAATTGAAAGCAATCCCAAAAATAGGTTTGTAGAAGATTGGTAAAGGGAAAGAGCAGCTACTCCAGCAACAACTTTTATTGCTAATGATTTAATTTCTAATTTGTTATCATATGTATATGACAAAGAAGTGAGTAACACTGCAAGTGACATTGGGAGAGAGTCAAACCTGTATGCAATATTTTGGAGCATAAATGGATTAAACATTATCAACGATGCGCATAAAAACGCACCTTGACATCTATAAGAATCCATTAATCTCTTCACCAAATATGCTGATAATCCAATAAATACGGTTGATAATATTAATGTGAACGGGTAATAATCTAGGAGTTTATCTCCGCTTACTGAAAAAAAAGACATGACTAAATCTGATAAAGGCCTGGCAAGTCCGCTCCAGCCATAGAATCCAGTGACGGACCTATCCAGATCATCCCTAAAATATACTCCATTGATGATAAAAGGAGATATAAACAATAAAGACAATATACAATACCAAGTTATGTATCTTGTATCTTTCTTTTTTAACTGAAAATTCATTTTGTGTCCCTGCTAGCTTTGTCTATTTATTAACAGATTTTATTATATACTTAGGGCGATTTTTAGTTTCAATGTAAATGCGGCCCATGTACTCACCAAGAACGCCAATCCCAATAAGTTGCACACCTCCAAGGAAGAGGATTGCAGCCATCAATGATGGATATCCGGGTACTGGATTACCCCAGATTAGCTTGTCGATAACCATCCATGCGGCGTATAGGAATGCGAATAATGAAACGCCCAACCCAATGTATGTCCAAATGCGAAGAGGAAATGTTGAGAAGCTGGTAATGCCCTCAAGAGCAAGATTCCATAACTTCCAGCCATTAAATTTTGAATCACCTGCGACACGCTCAGCTCGAACATATTCTACTACTTCTGTTCTTCCGCCAACCCAACTAAGGATACCTTTCATGAATAGGTTCCTTTCTGGGAGTTGCTTTATGCTCTCAACGACATCGCGGGACATAAGGCGAAAGTCACCAACATTCTCTTCAATTTTAGGTGAGCTAATCTTGTTGTGAAGCTTATAGAACCATTCAGCAGATTTTCTCTT
>NZ_SZWZ01000100.1:0-4274 GCF_005281025.1 Citrobacter sp. wls714
GCCGATAACCACGCCGCCGCAGTCAATGGTATCACCACTTCTGGCAGCAGGCAGGCCGTCGATAAATACGGTGGGCGAGCCTGCAATAATCACGGTCTCGTAATAACCGTCGTGCTGGGTACCTTTATCTGAAAGTTTAGCGGCTAATGGCATAAGCCCTCCTATTGTTCTATGATATAATCAATGGAAGTTATGGAAAATATAATTCCAATATTGATGTGACATCCTAGCTATATGAATTATTTTAAATGACCGGAATGAACTTACCATCAACTAGTGAGAATACGGGCGCATAAAAAACCATAAAGTCTTCTCCTTTTTTGTCTACATATTTATATGTTAATGGAGAGTAATTATGTTCTGATTTATTGTACAATTGCACCATTCGTCCATTATTCATAACCCTAATATCATAATTTTCCCATTTAATTGGAAGTATCATCGCTTGCCCTTCTTCCAGTTCATTCTTTGTAAATTGAGATAATAATATTTCATCTTCGCTGTCACCGGTTGTTGCAGACCACGCTTCCAGTGCAGTTTTGTCATATGCCTTCAGGCGGTTTCGATCCCTGCTGTTGATAATTCTCGCCATCTCACTATAGGCCGCCCGTAGCTTTTGAATTTGCTCACTGCCGCCTGTGAAAGGTTCAGCTTTAACCCATGCCCATTCCGGAATACCACTTACCGTAACTTTCTGCGTAAACCGGTAGAGTACCATTCCTTGTGGAAAATAGGTGCTATCGAAATAATCGGGATCAATATGGCCGGGTATGACCTGCTCTGCCAGAATTTTTGTTCGGGTGATGGGATGCCTTTCGTCAGGTAATGCCTCAGGTAACCCCTGCGGATTAATGGTCACTTTTATTGATGAAAGCGTTTGCTTTTCCTGCCCGTTAAAACGTACCAGATCTAGACTACAGGCTGACTGTGGATCGAAATGACCTCTCTTTTCCGGGGAGAGTGACTTATCAGAAAACCAGCCCAGTGCTCCAATCTCCAGGCTGATTTCATTCTCGCCGTTTTCCATCAGCATTAAAGCGTTGGTACTGGAAATCCCACCACCACGTCCACGCCAGGCAGAATCACGATTATCGTATCCGGTAACGCCATTAGTCTTAATGGCGCAATAAGCCTGCTGGATATTAAAAAGACTGCGCAGTTTTTTGGGGGTACTACTGGCTAATGCTGTTAATGTCATAATGCCTCCTGCTAATATTATTGCTGAAATGATATATTTCAACTTCATGTGTTGCCCTCAATTTTGTGGGATTCCATTATATTCCGTTTTGTTCTTTTCATTTTTATCCCAATTCGGGTTGGAACCCATTGCCCACGGTTCAAAATGAGCAGGAGGAGTAATCGCAGAATGGGAAATAATACGTTCTTTACCATATAAATTAATACGTAAAGGCGAGTCTTCAGTTTTTAAAGGAGAAGATAATTGCCACTCTTCTTCAGCATTATTATTGGTTTCAGGTCGTGATTTTCCTTTATTGTTTTTGCCTCCTTTATGACCTATATCAGCAGAAAACTTAAACGTTCCCTTAATTCCGTCATGGTATAAAACCAGATCCAGACCATTATCATGTTCATCCAGAGCAAAACCTGCTGCTGCACCGATAGTCGCTTCTGCCTCAGCTCTAAGTTCTACCACAAAAACTTCGGCTTCAAAGGTGGCGCTTACAACACCTTTTATACCCAGGTATAACTGATTTTCTGTGAGAATTTTGAATGCCCATTTATCATCTTTTTTGCTGTATGCTGCTCCGATATTCAAATTAACACCAGGAGCTACTTCTATATAGCATTCTACACTGGTATCGTGTTTTTTGAGATAGTCCCGACATTTGCCAACTAAAGTATCAATTTTACAATAGGCACAGATAAACTGAATAATATCAAATTTTAACTTTGCCTCCAGAAAGGGCTTTCCATACAACCCAAAATAATGACATGGCCCTTCTTTTATATCAGTATACTGATAAGCATAAGATAAACCTATTTTTAACGGTTCGGCATTAAATGAAAATACAGAGTATTCTCGCGTCTTGTTTCCATTTTCCGGATCAGGAGCAAAATAGGTATTAAGATTGTTAATTAACTGGTCGGCCCGGTTTAACTGCTCAAGTGCTTTAGTTCTGCGCAGTTTTTTGATCTCTTCTTCATATTCATGCGTAAATTCCACGTTGCAAATCTTTAATCCGAAATCCACGTTCAGTGCAGTTTTATTCATCAACTCAAATTGAGCTGTTTTATATGTCCAGCCATCACGTAATTTGTTTTTATTTTGGGGCTGAGTATTATCCATGGCTTGCCGCGATTTTATTTGCTCATCACGGCGTTCTTTGATAGTTCGCTCTCTGCGTGACGAAATAAGATCGTAGCTTAACCCAACAGTAAAACGTATTTCTATCGTCGGATAAACATCAATTTCAACATATCTTCCACACTCGTAACAGCCATTTGCTATAACCGCATAATGAGCCGGTTCGTCAAATATATCTCCAGGTTGAGAAATTGAACTGAGATATTCCCATGGACTCCTGAAAGAATCTACTATACTTAATCCATTTTTTTTTCACCGTAATAAAGTGTTACTTTATTTGGCTTTCCATCAGAACTTAACGATTCAGATGTTCCCTCTTTATTTTCTTCCAGCCATGCTTCAGGGCACCCGTTTTTATCGCATTTACTCTCTATAGTGATGGTTCCATTACATCCTTCCCCTTCATCCAGCAGGTCAAAATGAACAGTTCCCTCTTTCGACCAGATATGATGCTCTTTATTTTCAGGGAAAGCCGTAACCACATCCATCAGGCATGGATCAGGGATACCACATTCCACACAGGCTTTTCCGGCAGTCGATGACGGTTTCGACATAATTGTTTCCTTACTGAGGGAAAAACCCCAGCTTCTCCAGAAGCAACATTTCAACCTGTCGGTGTGCTGCCGCTTCATTATTATTTAATATATCAATCCATTCATTCGGAATATCTTTGTTATTATAAATTTTATTTTCCAGTAGTAAATAGATAATGCCTCTGATAGATCTGTCATCATTTATATTCAGCGATTGACAAAAATCAAAATAATTCTCAGCACAATGGCTATTGTGTTTCCCTCCTTCCGGAAAAGGACTGCCTTTTTCTGTAAAATAATTGTGTATATATACCTCCAGTGTGTTGATATGGTTTATTTGCGCCTGTTTGTTTAGCAGGGAATATTGTCGTTGGGTGAAAGTCAGTAAAGTCTCACTTTTTCCAGTAATGTTTCTTTTTCCGGACTGACGGAATGATAAAAAATCATCCTCCCGTCGTTTTTTTGAAAAGTGAGTAATAATTTTGGTGACTGGTTCAATAAATCTGTAGCGTTCGAATGGAGTCAATACACTAATCAGCGCCCAGATATTGCGCGGATCATAAAATCGAAATAATACAGGTTTGCTTTGTTCCGGTATGTTAGCCCATAAATAATGTCGGAAATGTTGTACTAATAAATGAATTTTATTAGATGAATAAAAATATATTCCCCAGGGCGTTTCCTTTGTAGTCAGCCACCTGGCTACTTCCTGGGTGACTTCCAGCAGGTAAGGGGATATCCCGACCAGGTCTGGCTGTACGGGCGGGGGAAACAGGCAACAGTGTGGAGGATTATATTGATGCAGAAAATCCAGTAAACCTTCTTCCACGGCGCCATCCACAATGGCGTATTGTACAGGAGTTATGTCCATCAGTTTTAATTCTCCTTTGGGCAATGCGATACAAATACGGTTCCGCTTCCCGCTGCGGCCTTCAGAATCATTGGGCGCATTGGCAGAATAACTTCGCCGGGGCTGCCGCCACTGTTAAGATTAATTTTCGGCCCTATGACATCCACGCCGCTCGCATGTATCACCACAAACGAACCGCCTACCCGCAGACTGATTTTGCTGTCGCTTTGCAAAACAATATCGCCCTGAACTTTGATACCAAGAGCACCAGCAATATTCTGCGCTAGATCACCTTTTACCTCCAGACCATGATTACCTTCCACCAGACTGATATGATCTTTTGTCGTTTTGTGATCCTGTTTCCCGTCAACGGTCACTTTTCGGTCGTTGGCCACCACCAGTGATTCGTCATGACCAATACTTACAGTACGATCATAATTAACCCGTACGTCCTTGCTATTGAGCACTTTCACCTGCATGTTTTTCTGTGCATGCAGAAAGACTTCTTCATTGCCCGTCGCATCCTCAAAGCGCAACTCGTTAAATCCACCGCCTTTGTAGGTTT
>NZ_SZWZ01000103.1:0-4168 GCF_005281025.1 Citrobacter sp. wls714
CGAATAGCTTTAACATTATAAAAATCAGTGAATTCTTAGAGGCCGAAAGTTTAGCATTTGAAAGTGCATCGATCGACTAGTGATGTTGGTTGGTGAGACAAAAGTGAGGCACACAAAGCTTTGCATCAGTTTGCAAGGCTTTGTGCTTTTGGTGAGTTGGCTGTGTGATGGGGCATGGATGGGGCAAAAAATTAGCGCAAAACAACTCAAAACCTCGGAAGGTAGTGGTTCGTCTTGCGCTAACATTCTGCTTTATGACTGCTTTCTGTTCACATCGACGCACAATAATTTTATAGTGCCGCCTGTTTTGAATAAGCCTTCATGGGCGGACTGAGCCGCCCATCGATTAGCAGGTGTTAAGGGTTAAGCCTTTTTCGCCTGATACATCTCATCTCCATGGTTGTCGTCTTCAACCCAAAAATTGATGTTGAACTGCGCATCGTCGCTTAATTCAACGCGATGCCAGTACTGCGGTGGGCTGGTCGCGAACTGACCGGCATTAATCACTACCTTCACTTCGGGCTCTTTTGCGTCTTCATTGGCAAAGCCATAATACGTTACCGTTCCTTCCATCACGCAGAGCTGTCCAAACACGCCCGCAGCGGTGTTGTGGTGGGAGAGCAGTGCCGCAGGGACATTGTCTTTCGTGAAGAAGGGAGTAGAGCGTTTAACTTTCCAGTTTGCCGGGATGCGTAAATGGGACATAAGACATCTCCTTCATGTGGCATCTATAAGATGTATTTAATATACAGCTTATAGATGCCAGCAGGCAATGAATTTAAGCCAAAAAAAACGCTCCCGGAGGAGCGTCTCTGTTAGCGACCGAAAAGGTCACGTTTTTTCGGTTTGAACGGTTGTGCTATGACGACCAGTATTGCCACAACAAGATATGCGGCGAAGATCCCTAGCAGCCACTGCGGCATTTCGAGGGTTAAAAACGACCACTGACGCTCAGCACAGTCGCCGGACGCCACAAACACCTGCGGCAGCCATTTATCCAGCGGTAACCAGCTCGGGAAGCGCGCGGCAAAATCACAGGTCATAAATGGTGACGGGTGAAGCTGAATCATGGTGTGCTCATATGCTAACTGAAGACCGCGCCAGGCGCTGTAAATCCAGATAACCATCGCCACATAGCGCAGCGGTGTTTTTGGCGCGATAGCCCCCACCAGCCCCGCACCCATTACGCCAAATAATGCGCTACGTTCGTAAATACACAACACGCAAGGTTTTAGCAGCATGACGTGCTGGAACCACAGCGCGACGAGTTCCAGCGCAAAGGCGGTAAACGCCAACAATAACCATGCTCCACGACCACGGGAACACTGGTTTAAAAATCGCAACATAATAATTTCCCTGCAACATGCGTAGAGACCGCAGTTTAAACCAATTCACTTTATGCGCCACTAGCGGGAATTGAAAATTTGCGTAATCGGATAATTATCATGCAAAAAGTCAAACCGGGCAGTGATTTGCCCGGCTAATTGTTATGAAAGTGTAGCTAACCAGCCCGACTGGGTCATCCATTCTGTCATTGGTACAAGCGTGAACTCCACGCAAAGCAACCCGACGAGCGTCAGGACAAGGGTATAAGGCAGAGCCATCCATACCATGCGACCATAAGAGAGGCGAATCAACGGTGCCAGGGCGGAAGTCAGCAGAAACAGGAACGCCGCCTGACCGTTTGGCGTGGCCACGGAAGGCAGGTTGGTCCCGGTGTTAATCGCCACCGCTAACAGTTCATACTGATTAAGGCTGATGGTCCCATGCTCCAGGGCTGCTTTGGCTTCGTTGATGTAGATAGTGCCGACAAAAACGTTATCAGAAATAGACGACAGCAGACCGTTAAACAGATAGAACAGCGTTAATTGCGCGTGCTCAGAGGCTTGTAAAACGAACTGAATAATCGGAGAAAAGAGCTGCTGATCGATGATCACCGCAACAACAGAGAAGAACACGGTCAGCAGGGCGGTGAAGGGCAGCGACTCGGTAAAGGCTTTGCCAATAGCATGTTCGTCGGTAACGCCGGTTAACGACGTTGCCAGAATAATCACTGACAGACCAATTAATCCCACTTCCGCCAGATGCAGTGCCAGGGCGACCACCAGCCAGACGCCGATAATCGCCTGGATAATCAGTTTGATCTTGTCCTGGCGGGTTCGCTGCTGACGGCTCTGATCGTCAAATTTTTGCAGGACATCGCGGACGGTCTCCGGCAGCGTTTCGCCATAGCCAAACCAACGTAATTTCTCGACCAGTACGCAGGTTAGCAGACCGCAAATCAGTACCGGAACGGTGACCGGCGACATGCGGAGGAAGAAGTCGCCAAAGTGCCAGCCAGCTGCTTTGGCGATAATCAGGTTTTGCGGTTCGCCAACCATGGTCATTACGCCGCCTAACGCCGTACCGACGCCTGCGTGCATCATCAGACTACGCAGAAAACCACGGAACTGCTCCAGAACGACCTTATTGTGCTGATCGATATGGCTGTCATCGAGCATATTGTTATCTTCCCCTCGGGAAGAGGCCACGCGATGGTAGATGCCATAAAAACCGACCGCTACGCTTATCACCACGGCAACGACGGTCAACGCGTCAAGGAACGCGGAGAGGAAAGCGGCAGCAATACAAAAGGAGAGCGACAGCAGTGACTTGGAACGAATGCTGAGCAGAAGACGGGTGAAAATAAACAACAGCAGCTGCTTCATAAAGTAGATGCCTGCCACCATAAACATCAGCAGCAATAACACCTCAAGGTTGGCGGCAACTTCTTCGCGCACATGCGCGGCGCTGGTCATGCCAATGATGACGGCTTCGATGGCTAACAGCCCACCCGGCAGCAACGGATAACACTTGAGTGCCATCGCCAGCGTAAAAATGAACTCGGCCACCAACAGCCAGCCAGCAATAAAGGGATTGATGAAAAAGATAATCGGGTTAACGACTAAGAAGACGAGCAGTGCAAGTTTGTACCAGTCTGGCGACTGGCCTAAAAAATTGCGCCACATAGCGCGGCCCCATGATAGCTCCATGGTGATTTCCCTACCTTTAAAAATGAAATCATGTTGTTATGTTTGACCGCAAAGCTTAGCGGGAGGAGGGAGCACAGGCAAGCTCTTCACGTGAATGGCAAGGGTGAGTGTGCATCAGCGTTATCTGTAAAATGAAGCCTTGATCCACTTTTTCTTCATTTCGTCAGCTATCAGCTATGAAACCCGTCTGGTATGATAACTGTAACTATGTTTTGCTGTGTAATGGAATTATTACTATGGTCATTAAGGCGCAAAGCCCGGCGGGGTTCGCGGAAGAGTACATCATTGAGAGTATCTGGAATAACCGCTTCCCACCTGGCACTATTTTGCCCGCTGAACGTGAACTCTCTGAACTGATCGGAGTGACACGTACTACGTTGCGCGAAGTATTACAGCGTCTGGCGCGGGACGGCTGGTTGACCATTCAACACGGCAAACCGACGAAGGTGAATAACTTCTGGGAAACCTCCGGGTTGAATATTCTTGAAACGCTGGCGCGCCTCGATCACGAGAGCGTACCGCAGTTGATCGATAATCTGCTGTCTGTGCGCACCAACATTTCAACCATCTTTATCCGCACCGCGTTTCGCCAGCATCCTGATAAAGCGCAAGAGGTGTTGGCGACAGCTAATCAGGTAGCTGACCATGCTGATGCGTTCGCCGATCTGGACTACAACATTTTCCGCGGTCTGGCATTTGCGTCCGGTAATCCGATTTACGGTCTGATCCTCAACGGAATGAAAGGGTTATATACCCGCATTGGTCGTCATTATTTTGCCAATCCAGAAGCGCGTGGTCTGGCGCTGAGCTTCTATCGTAAGCTGTCAGAACTGTGCGAGCAGGGTGCTCATGAGCAGGTTTATGAAACGGTGCGCCGCTACGGTCACGATAGCGGCGAGATTTGGCATCGCATGCAGAAGAACCTGCCGGGCGATTTAGCTATTCAGGGACGCTAATAAAAAAAACCTCATTCGAGGCAATGTCGTTCAGTTAACGCTTAAGTTTCAGGAAGTATCAACCTGTGTTGGCGGAAGTAATGAATATGCCATCCCAGAGAAAGGATCCCGTTCACCTCATGTTCATCGTTTCTCTGAAGCACCGATACCCGTGAACGTGTAAAGGGCGTTCTCCGCCAC
>NZ_SZWZ01000059.1:0-2913 GCF_005281025.1 Citrobacter sp. wls714
AATGTCGCATCGCCAACACTTAACCATTTCCTTTGACCTACACCTCCAGATGTTTCTGGCGTTGATCCAGCAGGCACTGTCTTTGGAAAATCACCATCCCAGCGGTAATACTCTCCTGTTGCTTCGTAACGAAGAACCTGATTTGGCAATGTCAACGTATTACCGTCTTCGAAACTATCCATGGTGATATAGCCAAACGCGGCAATGGCCTGTTGAGCCACCCAGCTAATTCCCTCAATTGTATAATGTTCATGACCAAAACGGTCAATATATTGTCGAGCCATGGAGGTTACAAACTCGTCAATTTTTCCAGCGTTAAATTTCAGGTCTTGCGGCTTTTCACTTGGTACTGGCTGATTGGTTGGTGTAGTGCTCATAATTTTTCCATTAAAAAACCCGGCGCGGTGGCCGGGTTGTGGTATTTGGATAAGGTATTATTCGTAGACTGAGTCGCTATACTCTGAGACGGTCAGAGATACCGTGTTATCTGTGTTGGGTTTGATGCTGTTGACTGTCCATAGCTGACTGTCCAGTTCCTCCACAGTGGCTATTAGATATCGAGACGGGAGTTGCACAGTATCTCCATTCCAGATATTGAGTTGGATGTCAGGTATTGCTGCAGTGAAACCGTATTTCGTATCGCTTCTTGCAGATGCCAAATAGCGAGGGGTTGGTTTACCCTGGCTATCGGTGACAAGAACATACATTGAGCCGGAAAACGTTATAGGCTCGCTGGTGTCGAAGTCATTACCAGTTCGCCCGGTGATGTATCCCTGTTGCTGATTACTGTCGTAGATATCCGGCATCTGAATAACACTGCCAACCTGTATGATGCCGTCCTCAAATACTTTGGCATTCATCTTAACCCGCGAGTAAATAAGACGCTTTGTTTCGCGCAGCGCTCTCTCCCGAGCCTGGTACTCGTTACGGAATCCAACTATCTCAAGCTTGCTCGGGTTCTCCGCTTCCTGCTCGACAATAGTTCCGTTCAGCACGCGGTAGTTGATGTACGTCTTGTTATTCGTTGTCGGGTGAACGTAGGAGACCTGAACGCCGTCGTAACCGCCAGGCAGCGTGGCCTCATACGTCATTTTGTACTCATCCGTCTTCATGTTCGCCCGGTTGAACACTGCCGCCGGGTAATCGACTTTCTGATCGCGGGTGAACGTCAGTACACCGTCATCCCAGTACGCCATGACAGACGCCGCATTGCAGATCGCCTGCACGCGGTCGCCAAGAGAGTCGTTTTCATCATCGAAGGTGTAATCGAAGTATCCGAGTCGCTCATCAGTCAGGCTCTCAGCGATAGAGTACAGCCCGTACAGGTCAATGCTGTTTTCCGGTTGTTTCCCCATTACAAGCCACGTATGAGCCACAGCATCAGCAAACGACCGCGACGGACGCAATGTGTAATCGACGGTCTGTGTCATCAGGTCGTAACTGATAGTCTGGCGAGTCACCAGAGCATTGTATTTGCGGTCACGGCTTCCTAATGCGTTCTCTGTTGCCCTTACCTTTACGCGAACCAGCGTATCAGTCGGATGAACAACATTGCTTCGGATGTTGACGGCGTGAATTTCCTCTAATTTAAGAATGGACGCATCATTAGAGTTGTTCGTCCGCTGGAAGTTGATGGCGTATTTACCAAACCCTCCTGCTGGAGTTATTTTATCTGTGCGATAAAACACTTCGCTGGTCGATTTATGAGGCGTTCCCTGATGATAGGTGAAGGTCTGTTGTGTGCCGGGGATCTGATTGTAATCGTCATCGATTTTCCAGATTGTCACCGTCCAGTCCGTCCAGTTTCCCCCACCAAGTGACGACTGCGTATGCAGCCAGAGTTCTGTTGACTCAACTGGCGAGAAGAAAGGCCCCACAACAAGCGCCTCATTATCGTTGAGGATGAATTTCGTCGTGTTAATGGTGGCTGTAGATGGAACGGTGGGCGGCCCCTGCAAATCTGTCATGGTGAACGTGTACCACTGAACAGGATTAATAACAGCGCCATCATTAGTCTGCACTGCGGAAATTAACGTTCCTGAGAACACCACATCCTCAGTAACACTACCGGATGCCGTGTTATACGTGACATTTATGGTGAATGTTACGGAGTGCGGCAGCACCAGCCCCATGAAGTAGTCAAACTCAGCCTGCTTGACGATTTTCATCGCTATCTGGCCGCCTGCATAATCCCCGCTGACTACGGTATTAGCTGTCGCAGATTCTACCGGGAAATTGTCGCTTTCGTTGGGACCTGGCATCTCCTGACCATCGACATCGTCGAACGAATATCCCTCGTTAATAGTCGGTATTACTTCACCCGGCTGATAAAACTGGTACTCAGCACCGGCCATCGATCCGAGACTCGACTCCGAGTAACGAAAAGACTCATAGTCATACTTACCGATACCAATACACATCCACTCAGTGACATATTTCAGTCCACCATCGTTCTCACTCTGGCGTACATATTCAAACATCGACTCCTGAATCAAGTCAGGGAAAGATCTGACCTGTCCGTAAATGTCAGGTTTCGCCTTGTATACTCGCGCAGTATTCGTTTGCCCAGTCAGGCTATTATTCGGTGAGTCGACGGTGTTGCCACCGTTGTTAGCAATTGCAGGCTTCGGAGCCAGGAAGGAAAACACAGCGCCAACAACTTTGAATATTGGGCTGAGAATGTCTTCAACGATGCCCTTTGGCTGGTCAAATATCTGAATGGTGTCCAGTTCGCTCAGTTCAAACGCCAGTTCATCATCATCATTTAACATCACGCCGTTGCGGACGATCAGCAGATCACGGTGAAAGGTGCCATCATTGGCCGCCAGCCAGTCATAAAAAAGGGTACCGTTTGGCACCCTGCAACGCAGCTTAGGCGTTCCTGGAAAATTCGATATCTCAACCAGCGCCATA